>JBLHWG010000040.1:0-22265 GCA_047629055.1 Halioglobus sp. | reverse complement strand
AAAATCATGGATTGGGCTTTCCAATACAAATTATTTCTGGTTTGAGCCAGAGAAAATCTATCAACAGGGCCTTGTCCTCGGCTTAAGATCAAACCGTTATCAATCTCTGTGTTGAGCTGTTGCAAAATGGCCCCAACGGTATCCCAGGATTGCATAGTTTCCCAAAAAGCGGGTGGCCCTCCACGATTGACGCGATTGTCTCCGTGGTGCAATGACCAGATTCCGTGCTTAGCCACGTGCAGAATGTCGCCATCGAGAATGCCGAAACCTATGCGGATGATGACATCAAGATTGTATGTGTCAATGGTTTTAATATCTGCGTCGGCAACACGATCGACGTAACGTGTCTTGTCAGTATCAACATATAGCGAAGCGATCCCTTCTAGTTGAGACGTTATATCGCAAGGTACGAATGCATCTTTGACTCTACTTGGGCCTTCGGCAAACCGTTGATGAATATTAACGGCGAGTTTCATTACTATGCGGTCGCGCAATCCGTAATTCGGATAGTTGTCGGCTCGCACTGGACCATTGTCATAGATGCGAAGTACGATGGTGCCGAAGTCACTTTCCTGAATATCATCCAGCAATACTTTGACCCACTCGGGCACCGCGTCACCGTTTAGTAAAAGTCCTATCCGTAGTGGAGGATTATTCATGTATCAGTGTTAATCACTGGGTTTGACATAGGCGCGTTGCACAACACACTTAATATTTAGTAGACAGCACCGGCAATTCACGATTTGTTCCAAAATCTGTAAAGCGATAGCTATCGTGTGGGATTGTTAATACTGTTGTTAAGGGCCTAAAAGTCCGGAACGACCTGGGACTAGGCAAGTGCTGCTAAACAAATAGATTAAGCATGAGCAAACTGACTATTAAAAACAGTATTGTCATAATGCCACCCGCTCTCATGAAATCAGCTACCTGATAGCCGCCGGGGCCCATGATGAGGGCGTTAACCTGATGAGTGGGGATGAGAAAGGAATTCGAAGTGGAGATTGCCACGGTGAGTGCGAAGATGCCAGGATCCGCGCCAACAGCGACTGCAATGTTAACTGCCAATGGTACGAGCAGAACTGTTGCACCAATGTTGGACATGACGAGAGTAAAGAACGTAGCGAGTAGGGCGATAACCACCTGAAGAACCCAATGGGGTACATCGCCAACTAATTGAAGAATTTCCTGAGCAATCCACGCTGCAGTGCCTGATTGGTCAACGGCAATTCCTAAAGGGATAAGGCTTGCGAGTAAAAAAACTGTTTGCCAACTCACGGCATCGTATGCTTCGTCGATAGTGAGTACGCCCGATAGAATCATGCCCACAGCACCTGTGAGCAGTGAAATCGACAGGCTGTCGGTAATCAGAAACAGGGCTAGGGCGATTGAGAAGAAAATAACAGCTTCACGAACCTTGTTGGTTCGCAAATCTTCGTACTTAACATCAGTCGCCAATACAAAATCACGGTTTCTGGATAGATGTTTTAGGTCTTTCCAGCTTGCGTGTACAACGAGCGTGTCACCCACGTGTAGTTTCTGATCCCTAAAGCCTCGCTTGATGATTTCCTCATTGCGGTAGATTTGCAAAATGTTGGTGCCGAAATTTCTACGTGGCTTTACATCTCCGATAAGTTGCCCAACCACGGTGGAGCCGGGTGGAATTACTACTTCGGCAATTCCGCCGTGTTGGGCATTGAGTACATCAGCAAATCGGTCGGGTTCACCCAGAACCTCCCAGCTATTTTCTTCACAAAATTTGGCTATCTGTTCTCGGTCCCCCATCAGTCCAAGGCGGGTATTGACCCAAATCATCTCTTCCCGGTCTGGTGGAACCTTGACAACATCGCCGCTGTAGAGCGCCAGCATCAATGGCGTATTGGGAGTTGAATCCTCGACCTGGTGAATTGTCATGCCTACCTGAGGACTGTTGTCAGTAACACGTACTTCGACTAGCTCCCCTTTGATGCCGTACAGCTTTTCAAAGTATTCAGTGACGCGTGACGTGCGATTACTGCCAGTCTCACTGCGTGTCGGGAGGACAAACTTACCAGCTACAATGAAATACAGAATTCCTGTGATGACGAGTGCGATACCGATAGGTGTCACAGAAAACAGGCCGAAAGTCTCCATTTGTTGATCGGCCGGCAATGTCTTGTTGGACGAAATAAGTAAGTCGTTGAGAAGTATTAGTGGGCTTGAGCCAATCATCGTGACCGTGCCACCGAGAATTGCACAAAAACCCATGGGCATCAGTAAGCGAGACATCGGAATGTCAGTTTTTGTGCTTATTCGAGAAACAACGGGCAGGAATAGGGCGGCGGCTCCTATGTTTTGCATGAAGCTTGAGATGAATGCCACCGTGCCGGACACCAATGGGATAATTCGCTTTTCAGTTTTGCCGCCCTTTTTTAATATGAGGGAGGCTAACGTACCCATTAACCCGGTCTTGTCGAGGCCGGCTCCAATGATCATAACGGCGATAACAGAAATGACTGCGTTACTGGAGAAGCCAGAAAACAGATCTTGCTGGTAAATGATGGGTTCGATGCCTGGCAGCATGGTGCTCAGGCCTAATAGAACCATGACGCAAATTGCAGCCAGATCCACTCTGACAATTTCAAATGCGAATAAAAAAATGGTTACACAGAGGAGGCCCAACACCAACAACATTTCGATGCTGAGTGTGAGCACGTCCACTACGGCTGGAACCTGAGCAGGTGTAAAGAAATCTCCACGGAATTCTGTCAGCTCCGCGTGTACAGGAGGTCTATGACTTCATGGCCCAATCGACGCCCACGCTTTTCGAATCTCGTCACTGGACGCCAAGCCGGGCGCTCTGAGCCCTGTCCAGCACCTGTGCAGTTAGTGAATCGATCGTCCTGTTCGAGTCGTTCTATCATCCATTCGCCATACTCAGCCCAGTCGGTAGCACAGTGCAAAATGCCTCCTGGTCTCAATGTTCGTGCCACGGCATTCAGGAAATCCTGTTGCACAATGCGTCGTTTGTGGTGGCGTTTTTTATGCCAGGGGTCAGGAAATAGCAGCAAGACCTTATCAAGGCTTGCGGGTTCGAGCATATTCTCTAGAATTTCCATCGCATCATGCTGGACAAGCCGAACATTGGGCAAATCGAGTTGCTCAATGCCGTTTAGAGCGTGTCCAATGCCGGATTCGTGGACTTCTGCGCCAAGAATGTTGATGTCTGGGTTACTAGCGGCCATGCTAAGCAGAACGTCACCATTACCAAAGCCAATTTCTATCCAAACAGGGCCGGCGCGATTAAACTCTGCAGATAGATCAATCGCTGTGTCGCTAAATTTGAGGCCGAATTTTGGAAGTAGCCGCTGGAGGGCGTCAGTTTGTGAGGCTGTCGTACGGCCATTTCGCACTACGAAGCTGCGGATGGAACGTCTCGTGAGACGATCTTCTGAAGCAGTCTTGGTGGCTGGCTGACGGTCATGATCGACCGGGTCAGGGATACTCATCGAAACTCCGGTAATCAGTCTGACTTAATGGCAGACACAAAACACAACTAAGTAACCATTATAGGTGCCACCTGCCAGTAGAGTCAGGTGAATTTTGGTGTCATTAGCGGTTTTAGTATGTGTCCAGCAGTGGAATCACTGCTGGACGGAATCACAAGAGCAGGGTTCTAGCGACGTCCTCCGCGCTTTCCACCCTTTCTAGGCTCTTCAAATTGTACTTTCAGAGATTTGTCACCAATAATTTTTCCATTCAGAGCCGCAATAGCTGCACGCGCTTCATGGCCTTCCATCTCGATGAAACCAAAGCCCTTGCACTTGCCAGTGAATACATCGGACGCAAGTTTGATGGAACGTACTTTTCCGTACTCGTTGAACATTTCTGTCACAGTATCTTCCGTGGACTCCAGAGGTAGGCCACCAACAAACATCTTTTTCACGTATAAACCTCGTAGTTCGAAATAGGTCTTTAGATGTCAAGACAATGCGCTGCCACCAGCTGCTTGAAATACGCGCTGGAAGGGCATTGTCTACATCGTTTGATTTCAGTATTACCTGTGCAGGTGCGAAGGATCGCGGTATTTCCAGACTTGGAAAGTGAGCTGTACAGGAGGCTACTAACAATAGATAGCCATAGGTAGTGTACTACTAAGTTGGCACCTTTGCTAGGTGATCTCAGTTCCAATAATCAGCGCGTCCTTATCCTTCCTCGTCAATCGCTTTATTTTCCACTCATGCTGGCTGGCTGTTGAGCGATCAATTTCTGGTTGCCGATAGACGAGTGTGACCGGACGTCGCCCACGAGTATAGCTAGCGCCACGGACTGATTCATTGTGTTCCGCAACTCGCCGATCTGTATCGGTGGTAATTCCTGTATACAGTGTGCCATCGTTACACAGTACTATATAGACATACCACGGCTTTTGACCCACTGATGAATCCCCAGAATCCTGATCCTGTGTTTGGCGCACTGCAGCGCGTGTACGGTCGCAAGGCTTATCACTGTCTTTCACGGCTGCGGATATGTGTCGTTGGCGTGGGGGGCGTCGGCTCGTGGGCAGTAGAGTCGTTGGCGCGGACGGGTGTTGGGCATATCACCATAATAGACCACGACGATATTGCGCCCAGTAATATCAACCGTCAAATTCATTCATTGCACAGCACAGTGGACGAGTCCAAAGTGCAAATCATGAAAAAGAGAGTTGCAGATATCAATCCAGCTTGCGACCTCCAGGCCGAAGATGATTTTCTTGCCGAAAAAAACCTTGAACATTATTTGCAGGGCGATTTTGACGTTGTGATTGACGCTATTGATAACATTCGATTTAAAGCGGCGATGATTGCGTTTTGTCGTCGTCAGAAAATAAGAATTATCACAACGGGAGGCGCTGGCGGACGAACTGATCCACTAGCTGTAGGTGTTGCTGATCTATCTCGAACATGGAACGATGCGCTCGCGGCGAAAGTTCGCTCACGGCTGCGCTCGGACTACGGGTTTACGAATAATCCCAAACGACGCTTTGGAATCGAGTGCGTGTATTCCAGTGAGCAACCTGTGTATCCGGGTGCTGATGGGGAGGTTACTCATGCCAAACCTGGCGTCCCAGGTGCGCGCCTGGATTGCGATCAGGGCTATGGTTCTGTGTCCTTTGTCACAGGCACTTTTGGGTTGGTGGCGGCTTCGCGTGCCATGAATAAGGCGTTGGCGCAACGATTGCGTGTGGAAGAGTGACCCAAAGCGTGCTGCACATGTCGTCAATTACCTTCAAAACTACTTATCCATATTGGCTCCTTATGGTTCACTGTGGCCGTTCCGCGAAGCTGCTCGGCGGGTTAGTGCTATTGATCGGCCTAGGCAGTGGATGTTCGAGTTCGAGTGCGCCTGTGCCGGTAGAAGAGGAGCCGCGTACGCAGCTTGCTGACCCGGTTTCGTTGCCACAAATTACGATGCCAGCGGCCTTGCGCCATTTGCAGGCTGACTCGACCCTTCTCTCACCACTGCCTGCGATCACCTCAACCGAGGTGTTGGCTGAGTCGGGACTTCAGGTTGCTTACACCGATAGTTCTCAGAGTGCTCAGGCTCCTGCGTTAGGTGTGGAGGCTGACTGGCTTCATATGCAAACTTGTCTGGGGCAGGTCGGCGTTGCACCAATGGTGCTTGTTATTTCCTCAGCTATTGCGCCGCTAACGGCAGCGGATGAGGTTATTTCCACCATTAATGGAATTCCGGTGGCTAGCGCTACCATGGGGTCTATCCCCGTCATCCAGATCGTCTTTTCAGATTTTTTAACGTCTGGAGGGCCTTCAGGGCAAATTCTGCGATCAATTATGGGTCGACTGTTGTGGTCCTCAGCAGGGCTTTCTGCTCGTGACTATCCTTACTATTGTGCTCGGCTTGAGTCTGAATGAATAAAACTGAATGTAATCCGACAGCTGCTGTTTTGCTCATCGGCAATGAATTGCTAAGTGGTCGGACTCAAGATATTAACCTTGCTTACATAGCCAAACGGATGGTTGGAAAAGGTATACGGGTTGAAGAGGCGCGCGTCATATCCGACACGCCTGACGTTATTGTTCGCACCGTCAACGAGCTTCGCCAGCGTTATACCTACGTCTTCACGACCGGTGGCATCGGCCCCACACACGATGACATTACTGCTGATTGCGTCGCTGAGGCATTTGGTGTGTCGCTTCCTATAAATGCAGAAGCAAAGGCTATTTTGATGGCGTATTTTGCTGAGCGTGACATCGAAGTTAACGACGATCGATTGCGCATGGCGCGTATTCCCGAAGGGGCATCGTTAGTTGAGAATGCCGTATCGGCGGCTCCTGGTTTTCAAATTCAGAACGTATTTGTGTTCGCTGGAGTACCGCGAATAATGCAATCAATGCTCGACTCGGTTTTACCTAGTCTTGACGAGGGGCAAGTGCTTCACAGCATCACTGTTGGGTGTCCTTTAGGTGAGGGCACTATTGCGTCTGGGTTACGTGCTTTACAAGAGCGATATCCAGATGTTGATATCGGTAGTTATCCGGGGAAAATGGACGACGGCCAGGTCCACCGTTTGGCGCTTGTTGCTCGCGGCCCTGATGAGGCTCAGCTTGCACAAATTAAGGTGGAATTGGAGACAATGATCTCTAATCTTATGCAAGGCTAGTAACTCGAGCGCCTTGAGTTAAATGAGATTGAGAGGCATGCTCTTGAGCAAGTGGTAAACCGACGCTATCCTTTACTTCGTTACTGTTAAAAACTAATACTAATTAAATATCGATAACCAAGTTCACACTTGTAACACTGTCGCTGCTGGAGCTAAGTGGGCTGTCACCTGATGAAAGATCACTATTGCTACGTGAGAAGTGAGCTATCTTGAATGCCGGTTTTTCAGATACTTTGAAGGCAGCACCAAGCCCGATTTCTACAAACGTATTGTCGCTTCCAAAATCACTGCGCATGTCAGCGTTAAAAGTAACGTTTTCATTAACACGGCTTAGGAAGTTCAATCCGAGGTATCCGATACCACCGTTTACGTCGCCACCACTAAGCAAGTCTGTAGTTTTGTTTCCAAAGTCTGCTTCTGCTGAAAGGTAGCCTGTTGGTGAAGAATAGAAGCGATGACCTATACCTGCGATTTGGCGTGTTGCTGATTCGATGTTGCCAGGCTTGTCCTGCTCCCAATCGAAGATTCCGAAGAAGTAGGTCTTTTCGTTGTAGTAATACTTCGGTTTGTATCCCAGTGCGATGCGATCAGAGTTAAGTCGAACACTACCGTTGATGTTGCTAGATTCAGAGTTGCCTGAAGAGCTTGTAGCACCCAGAGATGCTGTGCTGCTCCAGCCATCAAAAGCGCTAGATACAGCGTCTTTCATGTCGTCCGAAGCTGCTGTCACCGTTGTTGAAAAAATCAAAGTGCCAGTAACCAGGAGAGCAGCAATTGAATTTTTGGTGTCGATGTTGCGAATCATATTGTTGACTTATGTTGTTTGTGTGAGTCAAGTATGACCAAGGTATTACACTCTTTATCACGCGTAACGATGTTTAACTAATTTGCCAAAATGCCGTGCCATAACAGGTTTTTTATGATGAGCTACTCGTTGGTCTTGCACCAGAATGTAGCGTATTATGCTTATTTTATAGTTGTTTTCAACAAGGCTTATCCTAAGGTATGAATACAAAAAAAGCGTGCTGTCAATTACGAATTAGCTGGATGTTTTCTTACCTTTCAACAAGTGCTTGTAACAACCTTCCGCAATCACCTTGAATGTTCAAAGTCACGAAATTATCTGCACGAGTTTTTCCGTTATTGATAATGACAATGGGTTGGTTTCTCTTTTGCGCATCACGACAGAATCTGAATCCCGAATAAACCATTAGTGATGAGCCTGCTACAAGCAATGCATCCGAATGACGAAGCGCATCAATTGATTTTTGAACGGTGGATTTAGCTACGTTCTCGCCAAAAAAGACAACGTCTGGCTTTAAAAGGCCTTTGCACATGATGCAGTTTGGAACTTTCATAGCTGCCAAATGCTCTACTTCCAAATCAGCATCGCCGTCGGGTGCATGTGCAGCCGTTAACTTGCTTAGCCATGGGTTGGATAAAATAAGTCGTTGCTGATAGTCGTTACGATCCTCTTTGAGCGCACACACCTGGCAGCTGACAGTTGCCAACACACCGTGAAGATCAATAACGTTTTGATGACCTGCTTTCTGATGTAGTCTATCAACGTTCTGAGTTACCAGCAGCGACAGTTGGTTGTTTTCTTCTAGTGATCTGAGAGCATTATGAGCTCTATTGGGTTCTGCCTGATTGAAACTTGGCCAACCAACGGAACTCCTCGCCCAATATCGTTTTCTGGCAAGTTCATCGTTGATGAATGTTTGGCCTGTTATAGGCTGTTTTCGCTTCCACGCACCGTTGGTATCACGATAATCACCCAGACCTGATGCCGTGCTACACCCTGCGCCTGTAAGCACAAACAAGCGTGGATGTTTATCAACAAATGCTGCTAGCTGTTGAACCTGCTGATCGGTCATCTACTTAACGTCATTGAAGTTGTTTGTTACCGACTTTGCCGTCCGTATTGAAAGGGATCTTTAGAGGCCAATTGGCAAGTTTGACGAAACCCTTCACGACGTACTTCAAGTCGCTGTTGTTCTTTGAATTCAATGACAAAATTTGTCCGAATATTCGCTGAATTCGCGTACTAACAATAATCACCATTACTGCCTTGCCGTTTGCAGGCAGCGTGACCTGCTCGCTGCTAATGCCTTGAGCTACTTCTTTATTCTCAAGGCGCGCGATAAATGACAAGGTTTGAATTGGCAGATCGTAGGAGTTAGGGTTGCTGACCTCCAGTTGAAATGCCAGTTCCTGTTTTGTCAGACTAAGCTTCAGAGGTTTGACAGACTTGAGAGTCACAGTGGGCGCAATAGGCGGGCTTGTGGGTATGGAGGCGCAGGCGCTCAAACCCAATGTGAGCATCATGCTCACAATTATGCTCAGTATTCTGCCCTTCATAGTCATACCTGCCTCAAGTCGCCCAGCATTGCTTGCATCACGGCGATACAGGCTGGGCCCGCTGTTTCCGTTCTAAGAATTCGATTCCCTAATTGAACGCTTTGCACACCAGTTGCGATAGCGGCATCAACTTCGTCTTCATCGAACCCACTTTCTGGCCCGATAACGAGAGCGCACGAACTGGGTATATGAGTTTGAGCTGACAAGTGTGCAGCAAGTGTATTCTCGGCATGTGGAGACAGAATGTAATCGATTCTTTGCGATGACAGCTCTGAATTAGTCATGCCTCGTTCACTAGCCACATTTTCCAACCAATGTGTAAGGCCAACGGGTGCCTCAAGTACGGGAAGCGTCGCACGACCACTTTGCTCACAAGCGCTGATGATAATATTGTTCCAGTGCGTTATTTTTTTCTCTGTTCGTTGTTCATCTAAAGGTTTGGCGGAGTGGCGGCTATAGATCGGTTGTATATGAGTGACACCCAATTCGACAGACTGTCGCAAGCAGGCGTCCATCCGATCACCACGTGATATCGCTTGTACGAAAATCAATGACAAAGGAGATTCAGTGTTGGCTTTTATGCACGCGTCAATAGTTAGCTGGGCGCGCTTGCCGGGTGTTCTTTGTCCACTGCTGGTAACCACGGCTGTGTAGTTGTTACCGTCGCCATTGAATAGCTCGATACAGTCTTTTTCCTTCGTGCGCATAACCGTCACCAGGTGATGGCTGGCTTTTTTTGATAACTCAAGTTCAGTGTGGGCGTGCAGCTCGCCATCGTGGAAAAAGCGAGGCGTTCTTGCGCTGCGGCTTGTCTTTTTCATGGGTTGATGTTTATCGACGGTTGATACCCAACAATCCTTTACGGTTTGACAACTCAACCTTATCGCTAAGTTTTTGTTGGCTGCGTTCTCGCAGGAGCTTGATACTGTGAACGAATTCCTCGTCGGCAGATTTTGAGTGTAACTCTCGCCCATCTGGGTAGTAGGGTTTTGTTGCGAGTTTGACTAGATAGTCGTAGCCCTGACTGTCACGAAATCTTTCAAGCAGTCTTGCCGTTGTTATGTCTGGAGTGCCGTCGCAATAAGCGATCAGTTTTAGTAGGGTGTTAGCGCCTGGCAACTCTGGGTTTATTTGAAACTGATCAGCTGGAATTTTTTCGACCACTGTTGGATGTTGCAAACACAGCAGAACGGCTCGACTCATCGCTGTCAGTCCGCCATGATCTATTTGTCGCGGTACCGGCCTCGATTGTGTAGCTCCAGCTTTTTCACTACCGAGTGATAATCCGATTAAGGTTTCAAGTCGGCGTAAGGCCAGCTGTTTATAAATTCCTTTGGGAATCGTTGCCAGCAGGGGTTTTGCTTTTTCAGCAAGCTGTGCTTTTCCACCAATGCTTGTCATGTCAACATCAGCAGAAAGATACTGATACAGATAATCGACTATTGGAATGCGTGTGCTGAGTAGATCGTTGAAGCCTGCAGCGCCTTGAGACTTAACAACTGAGTCGGGATCTTCGCCGTCGGGTAAAAACAGAAAATGCGCGTCTCTGCCATCCTCGAGGCAAGCAAGCGTGGCTGTCAATGCACGCCAAGCTGCTGCTCGACCAGCGCGATCACCATCGAAACAAAAAACGATATTTGATACGGTTCTGAAGAGTAATTCTGAATGTTGTTGATTTGCCGCAGTACCTAACGTCGCAACTGCGTTGTCAATGCCGTGTTGAGCAAGGGCTACGACATCCATATAGCCTTCAACCACGATGATCATGCCAGCATCCTGTCCAGATTTTCGTGCCTCATAGAGGCCGTAAAGTTCTTGGCCTTTATGAAAAAGCTGGGTCTCTGGCGAGTTCAGATATTTGGGTTCCTGTTTGTCGAGTACTCGCCCCCCAAATGCGATGACTCTTCCACGCCGGTCTCTAATCGGGAACATGATGCGATGACGAAAGCGTTGATAAGCGCGTTTTCCACCATCACTCTTTATGAGCATTCCAGTTTTAACCATTGCCGCCTCCTCGTGAGGGAAGTGTTTCAACAACCCGTCCCACCCATCGGGGATATAGCCAATGGAAAAGCGTTTGGCTGTTTCGCCGCTTAAGCCCCTGGCCTTTAAGTAGTCAATCGCCTCAGGAGACTTTCGTAACTCGGATACGTAGTAGGCAGCAATGGATTCCATCAGTGTGTAAAGCGGTTTACTGTCATCTCTTACCTGTGCAGCTTGCTGATCTCTGGGAACTTCCATGCCGATTGTATCTGCCAGGGATTCAATGGCGTCTACGAAGTGCATGCCCTCGTACTCCATCAAAAAGCTGATGGCGGAGCCGTTCGCGCTACAGCCGAAGCAGTGATAAAACTGCTTGGTTTGACTAACAGTGAAGGAGGGGGTTTTTTCGTTATGGAAGGGGCAGCAGGCACTAAAGTTAGTGCCGCTTTTTTTTAAGGACACCCGCTGGTCGATCACATCAACGATGTCCACTTTTGCAAGTAGTTCGTCAATAAAGTGTTGGGGTATCTTACCAGCCATCGTGTGTTTCTAAGCCGCTCTGCCCAATGTCGATAGCAGCTCGGAAAGCTCAGCTGCTTTCGGTTTGATCATCCAGAATCTAGACGAGAGTGAATAGAAGTCCTCGACGAGTTCCTGACCAAGAAAGCTACCGGTCTCCCGAACATGATCTTCGATGAGCACTTGCAGGTAATTGCGGTAGCGCTCCATTGACTCAGAATGTAGACGATGAATATCGATAAGCTCGTGGTTGTAGCGATCAACGAATACATTGTGCTGATCGAAAACAAATCCCAGGCCACCTGTCATACCAGCTCCAAAGTTGACACCGGTTTCGCCAAGGACAACGACACAACCGCCAGTCATGTATTCACAACCATGATCACCGATTCCTTCGACTATGGCGATAGCCCCACTATTCCTGACAGCAAATCGCTCACCGCCTAGGCCAGCTGCATAAAAATTACCACCGGTGGCGCCGTAGAGACAGGTATTACCCACTATCGTCGAGTCTCGGCCGGTATATCGCGCATCTCCTGGCGGTCGAATTACGATCTTTCCACCAGCCATACCTTTGCCGACATAGTCGTTAGCATCGCCATCGAGATAGAGATTTAGACCGCCCGCGTTCCAAACACCAAACGACTGACCCGCTGTGCCTGTGCATCGAATGTCGATAGGAGCATCGCTCATACCCTTGTCACCATGCAATTTTGCAATTTCACCGCTCAAGCGTGCACCAATGGAACGGTTTACGTTTTTCAGTGCGTAGTGGAACTCTCCCCCGGATTTACTGCGAATCGCTGATAGCGTATCGGCCACCATCTGTTCTGCCAATAGACCTTTGTCATAAGGCATGTTGCGCTCTACTGTGCAGAATCGTGGCGCTGAATCGGGCACACCACCCGTTGCAAGCAAAGGGGTCAGATCAAGCCTTTTTTGCCGGTCCGTGCGCCCCTCAGCCGGATTCAGAAATTCAGGTCGACCGATAATGTCGCTCAAATTTCTCACCCCCAGAGAAGCTAGATGTCTACGGACATCCTCAGCCACGAATTGCATGTAGTGCATAACCTTTTCAACGTTTCCATTGAAGTGTCTCATACGCAGAATCTTGTGTTGTGTTGCAACACCGGTTGCACAATTATTCAGATGGCAGATACGCAGATACTTACAACCCATTGCAATCATGGGCCCGGTGCCGAAGCCGAAGCTCTCAGCACCTAAAATGGCTGCCTTGATGACATCAAGCCCGGTCTTCAGGCCGCCGTCGGTTTGAACCCGAACTTTGTTACGTAAATTATTCGCGCGCAGTACCTGGTGAGTTTCGGACATTCCCAGTTCCCAAGGCGAACCTGCGTACTTGACGCTGGTAAGCGGCGATGCCCCCGTCCCACCGTCGTAACCCGAAATGGTTATAAGATCGGCATAGGCTTTCGCAACACCTGCCGCAACCGTTCCTACACCTGCTTCTGCTACTAGCTTTACGGAGACCAATGCGTCTGGGTTGACCTGCTTCAAGTCGAAAATTAGTTGAGCCAGATCTTCGATGGAGTAGATGTCATGGTGTGGCGGCGGGGAAATCAGTGCCACTCCAGGATTGCTATGGCGTAGGCGCGCAATCATATCGTTGACTTTATGCCCTGGAAGCTGCCCACCTTCACCCGGTTTCGCACCTTGTGCAATCTTGATTTGCAGTACTTCGGCATTAACCAGGTAGTGAGGCGTAACACCGAAACGTCCTGAGGCTATTTGCTTGATCTTGGACATCTTTAGCGTGCCGTAGCGCGCTGCATCCTCACCACCTTCTCCGGAGTTGGACCGACCACCCAGTCGGTTCATCGCTTCAGCCAGGGTTTCGTGAGCTTCTGGAGACAGCGCACCTAATGACATTCCGGCCGAGTCGAAACGAGACAGGATGGACTCTACAGATTCAACCGCCTCGACAGGTATAGAAGGGCCCTTCGGCTTTAGATCAAGCAGGTCACGCAACATGGCAGGTCGGCGACCGTCTACCGTGTTGGCATAGATCTCATAATCTTCGTATTCACCACTGGTAACAGCTGCTTGGAGCTGATTCACAACATCCGGGTTGTAGGCGTGATATTCGCCACCGTGAATGTACTTGAGCAATCCACCCTGTGTAATGGTAATTTGCGGGTTGAAAGCTGCCTCTGCCAATGCCTGTGAATCGATCGCGATGTCGCTGAAATCCATACCTTCAATGCGATTGGTGGTGCCGCAGAAGCATAAATCGACAACTTCGCTGTGCAGGCCGAC
The DNA here is from genome assembly GCA_047629055.1 of Halioglobus sp. GTDB lineage: Bacteria > Pseudomonadota > Gammaproteobacteria > Granulosicoccales > Granulosicoccaceae > Granulosicoccus. Next base: position 8,485 of record JBLHWG010000040.1, on the reverse strand, counting down.
TATTTCGTAGAGCTGCGCGCCTCGATAGCTTGAGATGGTGGAAATACCCATCTTTGACAAAATTTTCATGAGGCCTTTGTTGATGCCCTTGCGGTAGTTCTGTTCGAGCTGGGGAACATCGTTATCCGGTAGTTCATGCGTACGGGACATGCCATGGATGGATTCATAAGCCAGGTAAGGGAATACGCAGGTTGCGCCGTAGCCAACCAGAACAGCAATTTGATGAGAGTCTCGTGCCGTACCGGTTTCTACAACCAGGTTTGCATCAGGACGACAACCAGCTTTTATTAACGCGTGATGCACAGCACCGGTAGCCAGAAGCGCGTGTACTGGCACCATACCTGTTGCTAATTCGCGATCACTCAGTACGATGACTACCTTGTTATCAGTAACAATGGCGTCGATGGCTTCGCGACAGATTCGTTCTACAGCCTCTTTCAGTGACTCTTGTTCTGAGTCATAGTTGAGGTCGATGCGTGCATGGGAATATCCGTCTTCATCATCCATCGCCAGTAACGTATCGAACTTTTCACTAGACAAAACTGGTGAGCGAACCAACAAACGTTTGGCGTGGTGATGAGTTTCGCGAAATAGATTCTTTTCACGGCCCAGGCATGTTTCCAGAGACATGACGATCGTCTCCCGCAGAGGGTCGATGGGTGGATTTGTCACCTGTGCAAACTGCTGTCTGAAACTATCGTACAACGGCCTGACATGCTCAGACATCACCGGGAAAGGTGTGTCATCGCCCATCGATCCGATTGCTTCTGTTGCACCTTCAGCTAAGACTCGTAGCACCTGATCTCGCTCTTCGAAGCTGACGTTGAACATTTTTTCAAATGTTGCCAGTTGATCGTTTTGCATGACTGGCTTCGAATGTGGTTGGTCGCGTAATCGCGATCGCAGGTGACGGGCATTTTTCTGCAACCACTTGGCATAGGGCTGTCGGTTCTTCAGCAGGTCGCTGACGTCTTGCGGCAGAAGCAAACGTCCTGACTGGGTGTCGACAGCCAGCATTTCACCAGGCTTAAGCCGACCTTTTTCAATGATGTCGCTGGGCAGATAGTCATGAACCCCAACTTCCGAGGCCAACGTGATGTGCCGATCTTTGCTAATGACATAACGTGCTGGTCGCAAACCGTTTCTGTCCAGAACACAGCTGGCGTAGCGACCATCGGTCAAGACGACACCGGCAGGTCCGTCCCAAGGCTCCATGTGCATGGAATTGTATTCGAGGAAGGCGCGCAGGTCTGAATCCAGTTCCCAAGTGTTTTGCCACGCTGGAGGCATCAGCAAGCGCATCGCTCGGAATACATCAATGCCGCCCGCCATCAACAATTCAAGCATATTGTCCAGAGACATTGAATCGGAACCGGTCTGGCTTACGAGAGGTAACAGCTCGTTGAGTTCTGGTAGGACTGGAGATCTTAGTTTTGAAGCTCTTGCGTTGGTCCAGCTACGATTACCCTGAATAGTGTTGATCTCGCCATTATGGGCCAGATAGCGAAACGGCTGGGCCAGTTTCCACTGCGGCAAGGTGTTGGTGGAAAATCGCTGATGAAATACAGCGATGGACGACTCAAGAGATTCGTCCTCTAGATCAGTATAAAAACTGGCTAGATACTCGGGCATAACCAAACCTTTGTACAATATTACATCGCTAGACAATGAGCAGACATAAAAGTCTGAATCAGATTCACTCGCCCGTAAGCTCATTTCTGCGCGTCTTCTAGCAACAAATAAATGACGATTGAATTCAGCGGAATCCATCTCCTCCTCAGCTGAGACAAAAATTTGTTCTATACGCGGAACGCTGGCCTGGGCTTCTGCGCCGCAGGCTGATAACTCTGTAGGTACAACACGCCAGCCATTGACTTCAAGTCCGCGTTCTTCACAGGCATTGTTAAGTGTTTCTTTCGCTTTTTCAGCGAGTGCTTGATCGCGGCTCAGAAATACGATGCCGGTGGCAAACTCACTGCGTAAGGACAAACCTGCCTCAGCGGCGGCTGAGCGCAGAAAAGCTTCGGGCTTCCTTAATAACAGGCCGCATCCGTCGCCGGTTTTCCCATCAGCGCCTATCGCACCGCGGTGAGTCATACGGCCGAGTGCGGTAATGGCGGTTTCTACAAGCCAATGGCTCGCGCGGCCGTCCATTTGCGCAATCATGCCGAAGCCACAGTTGTCGCGTTCGAAATTCGGTTGATATAGGCCATGCTTGGCCAGATTGTCCAGATACGTCATAGCATTAATCAGAATAAAGCGTGTGATTCTTGACAGCAAAATTTGCCGCGCAGCCGTTCATTATACCGAGTCATACGCTGTACAGAAATAGGTGGATGCCATGAGCGTCCGAATAAATCTTATTCTGGTAAAAAATCAACAGGTTACTGGGCTTTGAGAACTTCCTGAACGCGTGCAACCGACCGAATCCAGGGTTGGTTCGTTAATGCCTCAGCAGGCATCGCCTCTACAGCTGTCCGGGCCGTGTCGATACTCTCGTAGAGCCCATGCAGCAGCGCGTACCAGCTGCCACCATTTCGGGTAAATGTGTATATTGAGTTTGGCGCTGGCAATACATCTGAGTGCGCATTGAGGAAGTTGACTACGGAGTCCCTGTCTCTGGATGCGCTCATTTGTACGGTGTAGAGAGCCCTGTCTTGTAAAAGTATCCAGGATGAAGACTCCAGTAACCCGACTGGGCTAATATTGCCCGAATCATTTTTTACGGGTTGAGCTTGTGCTACTGGAGCAGCTGCAACTTCGGGGGCCTGTGTTGTGGCCGTTTCATTTTCAGCACTTGTCACCGTGGGCTTAGGTTGCTCGTTGCTGTTTGCAGTTTTTGGTTCCGCGACAATGACAATCGGCCTTGATTCAGCGGTGCTACCACTGGTTATGGATGTGGGAACCTCCAGAGACAGGGAGTCGGGCAGGTTGGACAAGGATTCGGTCTCGGATTCGGACCCGGTCGCAGACTCTGGAGTAGCATCGGAATCAGTCCCGGTAGATGCTGGTGGGGTCGTAGGTTTAGGTTGACTGGTTGATTCAACCCCATTTAGTGTGATTTTTGCAGTACGGCTAGCGCTGGGATTGCTATCTGGGACGCTCTCTGTATTCGGTGTATTATCAATCAAGCGTAGTTCAGAGTCCGAATCACTTAGCTTGACTAGTTCAGTTTTGGAGGTCGTATATCTCCCGGCATCGTCATTTGGTTTGCCAGGCCAAGACATCAGAATTCCGAGAATAATACAGAAAATCGCTACAGTACCCAGAGCCAGCTTGCTAAAACGGGATTGCACCATTGCGGCGCCAACGCCTACGGTTGCTAACTCGTTGTATAAATCATGCTTAACTGGTCCGTATTGGTCATTGAGGGCGTCGACCACTGCTATTTGTAGTGGCCCTGGTAGTCCGCCTGATTTTTCAACTAGCGCATTAATCTCTATATCGGTAAAAGGTGCTTCGCCCCTGTGTCCTGCTTGCTGCATTCGGTTTTCGATAAATTCGGCAGCGCGTAATGATGCCAAGCCAGTGATAGTCAGACTGGAATAGGGCATATCAGCGCCCTCCGGTAAGAACTCTGGTATGCGGGCTTCGAATTCTGGAGGGGCAGTCATGGCAATACGCATAACGGTCTCGTCATGACTATTGATGTATAACATCGCGCTCAGTAATTGGGTGAGTTCAGATTCTTTGACCTTGTGAGCATCATCAAGAAGAATGACACTCAATGTATTTCTGGCAATCATGGTCTGGAGGTACGGAATCAGATCATTCAGCAAGTCCTGCAGTTTTTCTGGAGGCGAATGCTTGAATGCCTCTAGCAAGCCTGCAAAAAGGTTCATGGTGCTGAAACGCTCACTGCCTTTTACCGCAAAGCATTGAATGCGAATACCACTATTTTCGCCCAGTTGCTTGAGCATGACCGTTTTACCAGCGCCTGCATCACCCAAAATCATGAGCAGATCGTCGCCAGTAATGAGCGCCTGTTTCACATCGGCTATTTGTTCGGTCGTGGTCTCGTCGCTGAAACTAGTACTGTTTGGTTCGAGTGGGCCAAACGGTTGCTGTGGCAATTCTAGTGCCGCAAGCGTTGCTTCAGAAAGTAATAGCGACTGGTTCACATCCGATGCTTCATTTAACGACATGACTGAGCTTCGAAAGGGTAGAAGTGGGATACTACTATAGACGAGGGCTAATCAGGAAATCGTCTGTCGAAAACTCATTTGCAAAAATGAGCAAGCGTGGCGTGTAGTGCATTTTCGTCAAAATCTTTGCTGACGTGGGAGCGACCAATATCATCAAGTAAAATAAGCCTGATACTGCCAGAAAGGGCCTTTTTATCGCGTCCCATATAGTTTAGGAAGGTGTCTGAAGAGATGTTCTCTGGAGGAGCAATAGGGAGACCTGCACGCTCCAGTAAGCGTAACCCACGTTGGCGGGTTTTTTCGTCAATTAAATTCAGGCGGCGAGAGGTATCCATTGCCATGACGATGCCAGCGCTGACGGCTTCACCATGGAGCCAATTGCCATAGCCCATGGCCGCTTCAATGGCGTGGCCAAAGGTGTGGCCAAGGTTTAGGAGTGCTCTTATTCCGTGTTCCTGTTCGTCTGCTTCTACAACCCGGGCCTTTATTTCACAAGAGCGGCGTACAGCTGACGCTGTAGCGTTGGGGTCTCTGGCCAGTAAAGCGTCCATATTGTTTTCGAGCCAGGAAAAAAACTCGGCATCGATTATGAACCCGTACTTGATAACCTCTGCAAGTCCGGCCCTGAGTTGGCGTTCTTCGAGAGTGGCCAGTGTATCCATATCTGCAATCACAGCAATGGGTTGGTGGAAGGCACCAATCATGTTTTTCCCCAGTGCGTGATTGACACCAGTTTTTCCACCAACCGATGAATCAACTTGCGCAAGCAAAGTGGTGGGGACTTGAATAAAGTCAACGCCTCTCTGGTAGCTTGCCGCTGCGTATCCGGTCATGTCTCCGACGACGCCTCCGCCGAGCGCTATCAGCGTACAATTTCTGCCAAAATTTTCTGACAGGAGAGCTGTGAAAATTTGATTTAGCTCATCCAGATTCTTGAAAGATTCTCCGTCAGGGAGAACCACGCTTGCTGAAGGTAAGTTACCCAAACTGGCCAAGGTCTGGTCGAGATACAGCGGTGCAATAGTTTCATTAGTGACCACCATTGCACGATCTCTAACCAGGTTTTTCAGTAAACCCTTTTGGTTGATCAGATGGGTGCCGATGTGTATAGGGTAACTGCGAGCCCCAAGTTCGATGGATACGGTGTGCATGGATAAGCTTGAATTACTCGGTCGAATCGGAAGGTGCCATCAATGGTTTTTTCAAAGGCTCTGTCCCGGACGTGGCCCCGGAATTGATCACCAATAACTCGGATGTAGCGGGAATAAGTGGTACCGCACGTTTTTTCAGGTACCTCAGAATGCGGGACACTACGTGGTACATGCGTCGAGCATCGGTTGAAATCTCTACATCAGCAACCGATTTGTAAATCGGTTCGCGTTCTTGCATCAACGCCTTGAGTCGAGCCGCAGGGTCGTCTGTTTGCAAAAGTGGACGATTTGAATCAAAGGCGACTCTTCTGAGTTGTTCTTTGATATCGACCTGCAGAAGAATGACGTGACCTCTGTCTCTTAAATTGGCACGATTTTCTTCGCAAAGTACTGAGCCCCCTCCGGTTGCCAGCACGATGCCCGGCCGCTTGGTAAGTTCGTTAATCATGCGCGACTCGCGATCGCGGAAGCCCGCCTCACCTTCGTAGTCAAAAATAGTGGGGATATCAACGCCACAGCGAGCTTCGATTTCTCTGTCGCTGTCCAGGAATTGATAACCAATTTTGTTGGCTAGTGCTCGACCAACAGTGCTCTTGCCTGAGCCCATTGGGCCGACTAGAAAGATGCTGGTCATGAGAGTCTTAGTAGCGACGATGGCTAATGATACCTACAGTTGGGCACTCAAGAAAGTGTTCATTGCTTTCTTATCAGGATTATTCGTTCGGTAGCCAGACGTAAGACAAAAAACCCACGTAATATCGTGGGTTTTTGAAGTGGTTGCTCAGGAAAAACTGCCCTGAGTTTTCTCACTTAGTAGTTCAATGAGACATTCTCTTTGATTATTTTGGGGGTTACGAATACGAGTAGTTCCGATTTGTCATCTAAATTGACAGTGTGTTGGAACAATTTACCGATCAGCGGAAGCTTTCCGAAAAACGGAACCATATCGACCTTGTTTAAGACTTCCTGCTCATAGACCCCTCCCAGTACTACCGTTTCGCCATTGTTTACTAGCACCTGCGTGCTAACTTCGCGAGTATCGATACTGGGAACTTGTAGTTGGCCTGCACCGAAAATCTCACCCACCGTATCCTTATTGACTTTCAGATCCATAATGATCCGATCATCTGGCGTGATTTGAGGGGTAACAGTCAAACCGAGTACAGCTTTGCGGAACGAAACTGAAGTTGCTCCGCTGGAGGTTGCTTCGAGGTAGGGTATCTCTACACCTTGTTCAATGTAGGCTTCATGCTGATTCGCGGTGATGACTCGTGGGCTCGAGATAACTTCGCCATTACCTTCTGCTTGCATTGCAGAGAGTTCCAGTTCTAGCAGTGTACCGAACGGCAGTTTGGCGAGCGCGATGCCGAGTGATCCTGCTGCGTTGTTAGCTGGTAAATTAACATTGTAACGACCCGTGCCTAAAGTTTCACCATTAAGCAAATCCTGTACACCTTGAGAGCTGCCAGAAGCCACGATTCCGTCCCCTACATCAATACCACCGGGATTGGCTTTATTTCTGTTCGCGCCCCAACGTACGCCAATATCTCTGTTGAAATCATCGGACGCGATAACGATTCTGGATTCTATGAGAACTTGACGGATAGGTACATCGAGTCGATGAACCAAAGCACGAATGATCTGAAGCTGATCAACGGTATCGTTAATTAGCAGAGTGTTGGTTCGCTCATCAACCGAGACGGTTCCGCGCTCAGTCATGATGCCACCATCTTTTGACTTTAAAAGCTCGGCTAAATCTTTGGCCTTCGCATAGTTGGCTTGGAAAAATTCTGTTCGCAAGGGTGCCAGTTCAATCTTCTGTTTCAGAGCTTCCAACTCGATCTTCTCTCGATTGGCAATTTCTTCCGCGGGTGCAATCATGATGACGCTCCCAGATTGACGCTTACCTAACGATTTAGACTGTAGAATTATTTCAAGCACTTGATCCCATGGTACGTTTTTCAGTCGTAGTGTAAGTCTGCCTTTCACTGAATCGCTAACAACGATGTTCAAGTCTGTGAAATCTGCCAGTAATTGAAGTACCGAGCGAACTTCTATATCTTGAAAGTTTAAAGATAGTTTTTCGCCTACATAACCGAATTTTGCTTTGCGGTTTTCTTCAATCTCGTCTTTGGACATTGGTTTCAGTTCGACAGTAAACAGTTTGTCGGACTGGTAAGCCAGTTGTTCGAAATTCTGAGTGGCCGGCACTATGACAACTCTGGTTCCACGTTTATTTGATATGGCGTCGATAAATTTAACGGGTGTTCCAAAGTCCATAACGTCCAAGCGTTTTTGTAAATTATCTGCAAGCGTGGTGTCAGGAAATTCAATAATCAGCTTACCGCCTTCCTGTCTGACATCAGTTACGACACCTGTGGAAGAAAGCTCGAAAATAATACGACCTTCACCCATGGGGCCGCGGCGAAAGTCTAGGCCGCTGATAGAGTTCATGCGTGGTAGCCGAATGGAGTTACTGCTTGCGGGGGCTGTACTATTTGCTGCAGCCAACTGAACAGGCTCTGCCGTATTCTCATTGTTGGGACCATCACCTGCCGGATTCAGATTGATCAGTAGTTGATTTCCGTTGATCGTTGTTGAATAAGGGGCGAGTGCCGTGAGGTTTACCACAACACGAGTTCGGCCACCCGCTTCAACCGTGGTGATGTTTTGTAGCAGCCCTGAGCCGACCCTAAGGGTCCTTTTATCCATGCCATTCTTGGTGTCAGGAAGGTCCAGAGCAATACGTGCCGGATTGCCAATGGTGAATGCTTTGGGTATCGTAGCAGGGCCGCTCATTGTCAACGCAATTTGCTGCATTTTGCCGGGTAACGTGATATGAGTTATGTCGAGTAGTGTGTTCTGTGCAGCTTGTATTCCAGTGCTTGCAAGCGCGACTCCTGCCAGCAACATTAGTTGGGCCGCTCCAGAGACGGTGCGCAATCCGATGCGATTTATCAAACTTATTTTTTCACGGATCTGCATTATTAACATAATCTCCATTTTTTCTAGTCGTCAGCCATAGCGAGCTGTGCCTCGCGGTTAACCCAGCCACTCAGGCCATCGGGCACCAATTCCACTATATGTATCTTGGTTTCAAACACTTGAATGATTTTGCCGTGATTCTGACCGGCATAATTTCCTGGCTGAACTCTGTGTATCGTTCCGTCAGGATCGCGCACTAGTCCC
>JBLHWG010000039.1:0-22380 GCA_047629055.1 Halioglobus sp. | reverse complement strand
TTATTACGCAATCAACCACCGTGTCGTGGCGCACAGTGCGTATAACTCCCGTCAACAAACCCACCAGTCGTCAATACCTCGTCTTCGATTCGTTAAATCCAAGTAAGATATGGTTGTCGCTTTACTACGATTTTTAGCGGCACTGCATCAGATAAATGCAAGGTAAGTGAGCTAGCCTATGTTAGGTAGCGACTTATTTTATCAGTACTAATTAACGGAGAAAAATCGGTATGGGATTGAAAAAACATGCTGCAGTCTCAGTGACAGCTGTCGAAATAAACGAACTTTTGGCCGCCGCAAACCAAGCAGCTGATGTTGCTGCGAAAATCACCATGAGTTACTTTCGGAAGGCTTTGCTGGTGGATAACAAAGCAGGGGAGAACGCGTTCGACCCGGTAACACAGGCTGATAAAGAAGCTGAGCTTGCGATACGGGATATTTTGACCACAGCGTTCCCCAGTGTGGGATTCTATGGAGAAGAGCACGCTGCCATTGAGAGTAAGTCTGGATTGACGTGGGTAGTGGACCCCATCGATGGAACACGAGCTTTCATGAGTGGCATGCCTTTATGGGGCACTTTAATCGGTCTGTTCGATGGAGAGAATACCGTTTTAGGCTTAATGGACATTCCATTTTTTGAAGAACGCTTTACTGCTGCCAATGGTTTGTCCTACTTGCAAAACCGTCATGGGCGGCAAGCCTTAATGACTAGAAAAGAGGTCCCACTAGCTGATGCCACAATGTACTGCACAACTCCTGACATGTTCGAATCGGCGTTATCAACTAAACGATTCACATCAGTGAAAAAGGCAGCACGGTTAACTCGCTATGGTGGGGATTGTTACTCCTATGCTCTGTTAGCCGCCGGACATGTCGATATTGTGCTTGATTGTGATCTGCAGCCGTACGATATTACGGCGCTAATCCCCGTCATTGAAGGCGCAGGTGGCGTGGTTACAAACTGGGACGGTAACAGCGCCGAAGATGGAGGGTTTGTGTTGGCCAGTGGATCTCAAGCGATCCACGCCCAGACTCTTGAATTGCTGCAGTCCAATTAGTTAACCCTAGGCCCACTAGGGTTCAAGTATCAAATTGAAACCGTCTGTCACAGACCCACCGTATCCGTCTTCGGCTGTGACTTGGACGAACCAATGTCCCTGATTGCTGGCATCGACACTTCCTTCAATCACACCATCTGCCCGGATCTGAACGCTGGTGGGCAACCCGCCTGCGGTAAACGTTAGTTGATCATCCCTATCCACATCGGTAAAGAACGTACTTACGTCGTAGCTGAAAACACCGCTATAGCGCGTGTTCTTAATGTCAGTGACGGTGGGTTGCTGGTTTCCACCCAAGAGCTTAATTCTGTCAGGTAATCGAACGGTGATAACGAAGGTGCCTTCTGTGCTTTCTACACCGTCACTAGCCATCACGGTGGCCCGCCATTGATTAACATCAAAAATGCTGGCATCTGCTGTGAGAATGCCTTCGGTTGAAAGTGTCAGGCCGAGAGTGGAATCGATGTCGCCTGATTGGAAAGTCAGACGGTCGCCATCCGGATCCCAGAAATATTGAGACAGGTCCTTTTGGCGTACATGCGATTCATTGAGCCCGTCAGCGGCGCTAAACACGAAATCAGGAATCTGTTGCAGTTGCTTGGGCACTTCATTAGTGTCAATAGTTTTGATAAAAGCCATTGCGTTTACTGTGTGTATGCCATCGGTAATAGCGTATACAAACGAGTCCTCTGTTTGTCCTGAGCTGTTAACCGGCGCATCAGCCAAGGCTTGATAGAAGAATCCGCCGTGAGCATCAAGATTGAAAAGAGCTGCATAGTGAGGTGATTTAACCGGTGTTATAATTACTTGAAGCTGAGAGTTTCGAAAATCAATATCGTCCAAATCGTTGCTAAGCAAGTTGTCGGAGTCTCCAGCGTCAACAATTAGGCTGTTGCCACGTCGTGCTATGTAGTCATCGTCGAATGCCTGTGGTGCTTCATTGATGGAAACAGCGCAAAATAATTGTCGGCGAGTTACGATGGCACCATCTTCGCTCATTGTTGACAGGCTGTAGCTCATTGCCAACGGTACCTTTAATTTAGGGGTTTTAACGGTGAATTGTGTGCCACTCACGGAAGCGGTTTCGCTGATTGATATCAAACAGTCTGTCTGCGAAGTACAGGCATCAGAGATCGATGTCACGGCATAGTTAATATCAAAGCCGTTTATGCCCATACACCGGGGTATCTCATTCTTGTTATCAGCTGTCCATGTCCAATTATGCAAGCTTGACCCTTTTCCCGTGAGCTCGGCAATGACTATAGTGTTTTCTGCTATTGCCAGAGGTTGCTTATTTTGAAGAGCGGTGGGTATTGCAACGACTGTAACTTGTGCGCCGGTAGAATCCACCCACCCGCAGGCAGATAATGTGCTCAGGCAGATCGTACAGGCTAGAAGCTGAATTGATCTTCGAATAGTGGCAGGCATAGGGTCAAATAGAGGATGCAGTGTCGATGGCAGCAAGGTTAACCATCCTCAGATTTGAGTCCGTGGTGTTCATCGCAAAGTCGGGGCGACATAAAACGCAACGGTAGTCAGATTTATGGTTTTGTTAAACCTGTCTCAGTTATGTGTCGGCCCTGATAAAATACTGCTTCCACTGCACTAGCTTGCGCTAAATGAGTTCGGCGTTTTGCTAATGCTTTTCGGCCAAAAAAGGACTAATTCAACCAGCGTTGGGGTTATTCAAGAGTTGGAAAGGATTCTGGATCGCATGTTTGATCCCTTATACCTATACTCTGGGCTCAGGATGCCTATTAGCGCTGCGATAAACGAATCGGCAGGAGCTGAGTCTGGTTATCCAGTGAGCGTTGTCCTCGGGCAGGCGATCGTGTCATATTTGATTGTTAGGGGGTATAAGCCGATGATCACCGAAATACCTCAGAACTTAGCGATTGGTCTGCTATTCGCGACTTTGCTGGCTGTCGTTATGGGTTATGTCATCGCGAGTATCCGCTCTACCAGACGTGCAGATTTCGATGTGCACAGCATGAAGTCTGAGCTGGCACGCGTCAGAGTTGATGCAGAAGCCGAATTGAGGTTGGTATTGAGTGAGAAAACTGAATTTCAAACTTCTCTTAACTTGGCTAATGAACGTGTCACATCAGCTAAGAATAAAGAAGAATCACTAGAATTACACATGCAATTTCTTTCGCAACGTATCCAGTCTCTTGAGTCGCAGGTGTCTTCCTACGAAGAGCAACAGATCCGACTTCAAAGAGATTTTGCAACTTACAAATCAAATAAGGCCAGAGAGCTGGAATTGGCGAGGGTAAAACCTGAGACTTGGTCAACGCCTGGTCATTTGCCTGTTTTGAATAAACGGATACCTCAAGATGAATCACTCATGTCTCGTTCCTTTCCCGCGTCGCAAGCACGTGATTTCGAGAATTTGGAGAGGCACGGTAGTCCCAATCGTGCACTTTCGCCTACGCGTACGCCGTCGCCTACGCGTAGCCACACCAAGTTGAGCTTGCCGTTATCTCAGGAACTGGATATCCCTACTCTAGCTGAGTCAGAATTACCCGCCTCTTTAGAAGATCTAGAGTTTGAGTTAATGGACTTTGATATTGACGGAGGTAATTCACGTGGGTAGATCTTACGAAAAGCCCATGTGGCATCAGTTATTTAAACTCGATTCCAAAAGTGATCACAGTCTTCAGGCTCAACTGCGACAAGCCCTAGTTAAAGCGATTCTGGATGGCAGAATTCCGGTGGATATACCGTTACCGTCTTCCCGGGAGTTGTGTCGACAGCTGAATGTTGCCCGAAATACGGTAGTGCTCGCTTATCAGCATTTGATAGACGAAAATTATCTGATCTCTCACGAACGACGTGGATACTTTGTTAATCCCGCGATGCTGGAAGGCCGAGTCGATACACCAAAGCCCATCGCACAAGCTATAGATGAAAATATAGCGGATGACTTTGAGCAAGGGCCGTCTACAGTCATAGATTTGTTGGATCAACGTAATATCAACAGGCCTTTAAACTGGCGACAGTTTGAATATCCGTTTATTTACGGCCAGGCAGATTCATCGTTATTTCCCGTAAATGATTGGCGCGAAGCTTGTCGCCTGTCATTACGCGTTGATGCGATAAGCCGGTGGACACAAGATCGTGTAGACCATGATGATGACCTGTTGGTAGAACAAATACATACGCGAGTCTTGCCGCGGCGAGGTGTTTGGGCTGATAAAGAAGAAATTCTCATAACAACGGGTGCGCAGAATGCGCTTTTCCTCATTGCCCATCTTCTGCTGGATCAACAATCAACTGTAGGGATAGAAGACCCCTGTTACGTGGACGCGCGCAATATTTTCAGCCTGTATACCAAGAACACGGTGCTCTTTCCTGTCGGGGAGGCGGGTGTCATCGCAGACGAGCGCTTGAGTGCTTGTAAGATGATGTATGTCACTCCCAGCCACCAGTGCCCGACAACGACAACCATGCCACTTGAAGAACGAAAGTTGTTACTTGCAGCAGCAAGCTTGCACGATGTAACCATCGTCGAAGATGACTACGAGAGCGAGTTGAATTTTGTCGGTAAACCGACGCCTGCGCTGAAAAGCCTGGATACAGAACATCGCGTTATCTATGTAGGCAGTCTGTCAAAAACTCTGGCACCAGGGCTGAGAGTAGGATTTATGGTGGGGCCTAAAAAGTTTATCCGCCAGGCGCGAGCCCTGAGGCGTCTGATGTATCGACACCCTCCGACTAACAACCAGAGAACTGTCGCGCACTTCTTGTCGCTAGGGCATCACGATTCAGCATTGCTACGTTTGACTCATTCATTTAAGGCTCGATGGCAAATAATGGATGAGGCTCTGAAGCGTCATGATGTGTTCGCAGCGTCGGCGCCAACGTTTGGTGGCTCTTCATTTTGGGTTCGTTTGCCAGAAGGTGTGTCGTCTCATGAGTTGGAAGTACTTGCCGCACAAAACGGTATCGTCATTAACTCCGGAGATAACTACTTTGCCAGTCTGGAAGGCCCTTTCAATTATTGTCGTCTAGGTTTTTCCTCCATTCCTGCCGATAACATTGTTGCAGGTATCGATCGACTGGCGGATCTTGTTAGGCAGCTTGATGCTCGGCGCTCGGCATGAGGCGCTCGGCATGAGGCGCTCGGCATGAGGCGCTCGGCATGAGGCGCTCGGCATGAGGCGCCCGGCAGGTTATTTCCCGGTGGCTAACTTATTTCCATAACCAATTCACGCAGCTTGGGTCGAAATTTGCATTTGCAAGGTACTTCAATCCTGTCTTGCACTCATGCAAATCTCTCGTGCGGTCTCTAAATATTTGGTTGCCTTGGTATTTCTCGGAGCATCCCATGCGCTTGCCCAAGTGGATGCAGATACACCTTGGCAGAGCGTAACTACTGCAAATGGGTCCTCAGCGACCGCTAGGCACGAAGCGCATGCCATCAGTGTGGATGGAAAAATATATTTAATGGGTGGTCGTGAGCAGCGGCCAGTCGAAGTCTACGACCCTGTTGCTAATACTTGGAAGAATCTGGGTAACGCACCGTTGGAAATACATCATTTTCAACCGGTGGTAATCGGACAGAAAATATATGCTATTGCCGCATTCACCTGCTGCTTCCCCGATGAGCCAAGTATTGCTGATATTTACGTGTTTGATACGCTCACAGAGCAGTGGGCTATCGACGGCTCAATGCCTATCAATCGACTCAGGGGAGCTGCTGCCGCAGTAGTCTGGCAAGGTGATATCTACGTTGTTGGTGGCAACACCATGGGCCATAACGATGGCGCGGTTCCTTGGTTAGACCGCTACGATCCGCAAACCGGTAATTGGCAGATATTGGCGGATGCCCCCCATGCAAGAGATCATTTTTCTGCGGTCATCATTGACGGGCTATTAGTAGCCGCAGGTGGACGCGCTAGTAATGCGGCAGCCAACGTGTTTGCTAACACCATTGCAGCCACCAATATTTATGATTTCACTACGGGTGTCTGGCGAGTAGGAGCCGATATTCCCAGTCCGCGGGCGGGGGCTGTCTCGGTAGGTGCCGGTGATGAGTTGATTGTTGCGGGCGGTGAAGGCAGTACCCAAGGTGCTGCTTTTGCCGAAACTGAAGCTTATAACGTAAATACCGATCAGTGGCGCTCACTTCAGCCGCTGTTAACTGCTCGTCATGGCAGTGGTGCGGCAGTCATTGGTTCGACGTGGCATGTGATTGCAGGCAATCTCACTCGTGGTGGCGGTCATGAAACCAGTGTTCATGAAACTCTGGAGCTTAATTTCGAGCAGGATCTTGACAGTGACGGTCTAACAGATAGTGAGGAGACTGCGGTCCACAATACGGATCCCTCTAATTCTGATACTGACGCGGATGGGGCTCTGGACGGAGACGAAGTGGATGCGGGTAGTGATCCGCTAGTCGCCGATAGCGATGGTGATGGCTTGAGTGATGGAGATGAACTTAATTCGCACAACACTAACCCTCTGTTGACGGACACTGACAGCGATACGCTTAGCGATTTTAGTGAAGTTGAGGGCGGAACGGATCCGCTAAAATCTGACACTGATGATGATGGATTAACTGATCAGAACGATCCTGATCCGTTAACACCGCTAGATCCGGTAGATCCGGTAGATCCGGTAGATCCGGTAGATCCGGTAGATCCGCTAGATCCGCTAGATCCGCTAGATCCGCTAGATCCGCTAGATCCGCTAGATCCGGTTGTGCCCGTTGGAAGCGGAGGAGGTGCAATTCTTTGGATTATTTTACTCATGAGTGCTGGGAATTTGTCGCGAGCAGGGCGGCGGCACGTCAATAAAACGACGAATCTTCGCTAATTGTTAGAGAGCGGAGAGGAATGTTTGAATAAATTGTATCCTAGCATCACAATGTAGGGATGCCCTTTTATGCGGTGCCCTCGAATAAATGGAGTTCTTGACTGTGCGTAAAATAATACTGCCCTTGCTGGGCCTGATAGCCAGTATGTTTTTTACTATTCCGGCGACAGCTCAGCAAGTAGATAACACCCAGATTCTGCCGGACGCCAAGCCGGGTGAGTGCTATGCGAAAGTCATCACTCCTGCGCAATTCACAGCGCGTACAGAAGAGATTACTGTGCAAGAAGCGTCCGAGCGTATCGAAACAATCGAAGCGAAATATGAGAAGGTCGACCAGACCATTGTGGTCAAGGAGCCGGCGCAATTGCTCACCGTCGTGCCTGCCAGATTCAAGAAAGGTTCACAAAAAGTAGAGGTTGTTGCTGCCCGAAAATCCTGGACGACTAAAGCGGGTAATAAGACCATGCCAGCCAGCCCAGACGCGCTGGAACACATCGCTCGATCCGGGGTCGATGTCAATACGGTGGCTGTTGGTGGTTGTTTTGTTGAACACTATGAGCCAGCAACATATCAAACCGAAGTAGAGCGGGTTATTGTCAAACCCGCTTCAGAAGCGATTACGGTTATTCCGGCAGAGTATGAATCTGTGGAACAACAAGTTGCCGTTAAGGAGGCGTCAAGTGAAGTCGTCGATGTACCCGCAATTTATCGCACACAGACAGAGTCGGTGCTTGTAGAACCGGCCCGGAGCGTCTGGAAAGAGGACTGCGGACTCGTTGAGCAGCTAGACAACGCCACCGGTGAAACGTTATGCCTTGTCGAGGTTCCTGCTAGTTATGAAACATTGACAAAGACAGTTCTCGATCGCCGTGCAACAACCAAGACCATTGATATTCCCGCAATATACAAAACCATCAAAGTTCAGCGATTGGTTCGACCTGCGTCTGAAAAGCGAGAGAATCTACCTGCTGAATATTCAACAGTAAACACCCGTGTAAAAGTATCTGACCCAGTGTTTTTCTGGTTGGCAAAAGGTGAGAGTCCTACTCAAAGTGCGGTAGCTACTGGTCGTACGGTGTGCCTGACTGAAAGTCCCGCTGAGTATGTGAACGTAGTGAAAGAGCTCATCAGCAACTCAGCATCGATTCAGTCATCCTCAATTCCTGCACGCTATCAAACAGTTGAGATTCAGCGCTTAGTCACGCCGGCTTCAGAGCGCCGTATCGCAATCCCTGCCCGTATGAAAACCGTTAGTTCACAAGTGCAGACTGCCCCTGCAAAAGTTGAATGGCGCAAGGTGGTGTGCAGAGCAAACTTAACTCGGGATTTTGTTACATCCCTGCAAAGAGCACTCAAGCGTGAAGGCTTTAACCCAGGTCCAATCGATGGTTTGTACGGTAAAGGCACTGTTCGCGCTATCGAGCTCTATCAGATCGACCAGGATATTGATCGTGGTGGGATCACCTACGAAGTGCTTATGCGCTTGAAAATTACATCTTGAGTACGCCCTAAGACTGATATTCCGCAGTAGGGTGCCGCGGCAAGTTTTTTGTTCGCGGCATTTTCCTGTATTCAGTTCGATCCGGTTTACAACCAGCTCGGTAGCAGAGCTGGCCGCCAATCGGTGAACAATAGCTGCCACTGATCCCAGGCGACGGTGTAGGACGCCGTCCAGAACCACGCCATACCGGTAATAAACAAGACAAGACAGCTTGCTGGAATCTGATGGAAGTCCATCGGTTTAAGTGCGCTACCAAAGGATCGACGGATTTTCACGCCGCTAAAATCCACACTATAAATTTCGTCCAGTGACAAATGGATTAAGTACCCAGCCGTCATAAAAAGGCCGAGTAACCAGCTCTGTAGCTCGGTTGTGTTCAGGAATTGCCACGCAAGCGCAGACATAAGCACACCCGCCATTACAGCGGCGATCAGGGAATGCAGTATTCCTCGATGTGTGGTTATCGTATGAAATAACCACCAAAGTGGAAAGCGCACGATGAGGTAGACTGCGAGTGAGCCGAACCACAACTCAAGACCACTGTAGGAGGGCAGGTTGGCAAATAGCCAGGCCAGTGCTGCAACCAGCCCCAGAAGAGAGAAAAGTAACCGAGATGGCTGCGATTGCTTTAAATCGATATCTGGCAGAATACCGCCCACAAGGCCTGCAACCGTAAGCATGAGGCCATCGGTCATGCTCAGGCCCAGAAGCTTAGTGCAACAAGTGGCTCCTAGGCTTACAACAACGGTAGCGCCTAAAATGTGTGTGTTAAAGTCGGCCATTCAATCGAACTCAAGTAGAGGTTATTGTGCTGGTAACGTTCAAGACAAGTGCATATTCAGACATTACTTTTTTTGGTGATGCGGCTGTTTCGTTGCTCAAACTTATGGGGCAAAGCGGAAACGTACCAGGCGCCTTGCTAGCAGCTGATATTCCTGAGGCCCTGCAAACTCTACACGAAGGGCTGGCAAAAATGAGCAGCGCTGAATCGGAAAGCAATTCGGGTAGTTCTGCAGCAAGTTCTGAGTCGTCTCTGGATGATTCCGATAGTACACCTCCTGTTGCACTGCAAACTCGAGCTGGGCCACTGGTTAGTTTGCTTCAAGCAGCAGCTGACGCTAACGAAAGTGTACTTTGGGATAACTGATCAATGCGCTCTGGTGATACCTGCGATTTTGCACTGCAGCGCACAGACTACCCAGTAGCATGAAAGGCAAAGTAACTTCGTCGCAGGTCGCCAAGCGGGCAGAGGTTTCGCAATCAGCAGTAAGCCGGACGTTTACTCCAGGTGCCAGCGTGGCGCCCAGTACCCGTCAGCGGATTATGGATGCAGCTCGCGAAATGGGTTATCGACCCAACGCTATCGCTCGCTCGCTGATAAGCGGGCGTTCTCGCATGATCGGTCTAATTGCTGCCTATTTGGATAATCAGTTTTATCCCATTGTGCTTGAGCGACTCGCTAGAGCGCTACAGGCGCGTGGCTATCACACTCTGCTATTTATCTCAGAGCCTGGCGATCAGGATCATGAACTTGAAAAATTGCTGGCGTATCAGGTCGATGCGGTGGTCATGGCCTCGGCTACCCTGTCCTCAGCGCTGGCACGAGAATGCCTGGATGCTGCAATACCTGTTGTGTTGTTCAATCGAGATGTTCCCAATTCACCGGCTAACAGCGTCACGTCCGACAACTATGCAGGTGGTCTAAGTGTTGCGGAATATCTGCTTGCTGCAGATCACAAACGTTATGCGTACATTGCTGGAGCAGAAAATTCATCCACTAATCGTGATCGTGAAGCGGGCTTTTTAGCCGGGATTCATGCTGGGGGAAAAGAAGTGTCCTATCGGGAAGTCGGTGGGTATTCGTTTCAAGGAGCGTCTGATGCAACACTGCGGATTATGCAAACGGCACAACCACCCGATGCGATTTTCGTTGCCAACGATCATATGGCGTTCTCAGTGCTTGATACTTTACGCGAAACGTTGGGAGTTAAGGTGCCAGAGGATGTCTCTGTCATTGGCTTTGATGACGTTCCGCAAGCTGCATGGGGTGCCTATTCGCTTACGACAGTGGCTCAGCCCACTGACGCCATGATAGAGGCGACCGTCTCACTGTTATGTGATCAGTTGGAAGTGGGTCATGCGGAATCAACACGGCAATGTCTACCTGTGAGCTTGATTGAGCGCAATACCGCACGTAAGCCAGTCATCTGAATTATTCTTTAATACTCTAATCAATTAGCAGAGCTGGTAGGTTTTGCATTCGTATGCAGTTTGGCGTATGTTGATATTCGGATGCGCCTCGTCGTCAGCAGAGGTCACAAATTCTGTCTGGCTATAATGAGAGCAGACAGGGCCTTGCCCGCAATTTAACGATTACGCACTTAGTGGAAAACTCTGGTTTATGGCAGTCATACTCAAGGCAA
The DNA here is from genome assembly GCA_047629055.1 of Halioglobus sp. Lineage (GTDB taxonomy): Bacteria > Pseudomonadota > Gammaproteobacteria > Granulosicoccales > Granulosicoccaceae > Granulosicoccus. The sequence continues at coordinate 11,578 of JBLHWG010000039.1, read as the reverse complement.
GTAGATCTCAATCAGCGCGGCAGGACGACGATGCCAAAGTTCGTTCAATCGTTGAAGGGTTGCTGGCCGACATTGAAGCGAATGGCGACAAGGCAGTTCGAGCCCTGTCTGAGAAGTTTGACAACTGGTCTCCTGAATCTTTCCGGCTTTCGGAAAATGATATAGAGGCTGCCATGGCTAAAGTATCACCTCAAGACTTAGCGGATATTAAATTTGCCCAGAAACAGGTTCGCTTCTTTGCACAAAAGCAACGCGATTCTATGTTGGATGTTGAAGTTGAAACCATGCCAGGTGTAGTTTTGGGGCACAAGCATATTCCAGTCAATTCGGTGGGTTGTTACGTGCCCGGTGGTAAGTACCCAATGGTGGCGAGCGCGCACATGAGTGTTCTTACGGCAAAGGTTGCCGGAGTAAAGCGCATCGTCGCAGCTGCGCCCCCGTTTAAAGGTGGAGCTCACCCAGCTATTGTTGCTGCCATGCATCTTGGTGGCGCTGACGAAATTCTTGTACTCGGCGGCACGCAGGCTGTTGGAGCTATGGCACTGGGTACTGAGTCCATTGCCCCTGTCGACATGCTTGTTGGGCCTGGTAATGCGTTTGTTGCAGAAGCTAAACGTCAGTTATACGGTCGAGTTGGCATTGATCTGTTCGCAGGCCCAACGGAAACCTGCGTCATTGCCGACGACACAGTAGATGGGGAGATAGTGGCTACAGATTTGCTGGGGCAGGCAGAGCACGGGATTAATTCGCCCGCCGTTCTAATTACAGATTCGAGGCAGTTGGCTGAAGACACGCTTAAGGAAATAAGCAGGTTACTTGAGATTTTACCTACAGCGGAAGCGGCAAGAGCCTCCTGGGAAGACTATGGCGAAATCATCTTGTGTGAAAGCCTAGAAGAGATGCTTGAGCAATCTGAAATACTCGCCTCCGAACACGTCCAAGTCATGACTCGTGATGATGATTATTTTCTGGACAACATGACAGCGTACGGAGCCTTATTTCTGGGGGCACGGACTAATGTGGCCTACGGTGACAAGGTGATAGGGACCAACCACACCTTGCCGACTAAGAAAGCAGGTAGGTATACCGGTGGACTTTGGGTGGGTAAATTCATTAAGACTCACACTTATCAACGTGTACTGACAGATGAAGCTTCAGCTCTGGTTGGTGAATACTGTTCAAGGCTTTGTATGCTTGAGGGTTTTGCGGGTCATGCCGAGCAAGCGAACGTACGTGTGCGTCGATATGGCGGCCGCAATGTGCCGTACGCCGAAGGCGCATCGGTTTTATAGTTATGCAGCTACCTCAAACACCTTCATTCAGATTAGATGGCCGACGTGCGTTAGTAACCGGCGCCAGTCGTGGAATAGGATTAGGCGCCGCTTGTGCCTTGGCCCAAGCAGGAGCAGATGTCGTTCTGGCCGCACGCTCTGCTGATGAACTAACAAAAGTGTGCGAAGAGCTGAATGCTGCCGGTTTTAAAGCGTCAGCGATAGTGCTTGATGTGGCGGATACTGCGCTGGCCAAAGAGAGTATTGAACAAGCAGGGCCGTTTGATATTCTGGTTAACAATGCTGGTGTGAATCGCCCTGGTCCTATGATTGACATGACAGAAGAAGATTTCGACACGGTTATGAATTTGAACGTTCGCGCCGCGTACTTCGTCGCTCAAACGGTTGTAAAGCAAATGATTGCCGCAGGTAAGGGCGGATCAATAATCAATACCTCATCACAGATGGGCCATGTGGGAGGTATAGACCGGACGGTTTACTGCGCCAGCAAATTTGCTGTGGAAGGCATTACACGAGCACTGGCTATTGAAGTGGGTGCGCACAAAATTCGGGTGAACACGGTGTGCCCTACGTTTATCGCCACGCCGTTTACCGCTAAAACCTTGGCTGATCCTGAGCGTGTTGCCTGGATTACCTCCAAGATAAAACTCGGCCGTATTGGCGAAATTGAGGATGTCATGGGAGCTTACGTTTTCCTCGCGTCTGACGCTGCGAGTCTTATCACCGGAACCTCACTTCTAGTCGATGGTGGATGGACAGCAGGATGACACCTTTAACCATTATGTTTTCGGAGCATGTGACTTGAGTACTTCGTTGCTATCATCAAGGCTAGTTCGGTACGCCGATCTCAAACCTTGTCTCAACGCTTTCGTTGATACTCGTACACCGGGTTCTGATACAAAAGAAAATTTTACAATTGTAGGTCCAGGCGTGTCAGAAAACCCGGATCAACATGTTCATCTTCCTGAGCCTCATGGGTTCAACATTGGCGGTGCTCGTCAGCCGCCGGGCTGCTTAAATTCACAGCACAGTCATAATACGGCAGAAGTGTTTGTCGTTCATAGTGGGCAATGGCGATTTTTGTACGGGGTTAATGCAGACGACGCCTATGTCGATCTTTCACCGGGCGATACTATTTCTATACCAACCAAGATGTTCCGTGGTTTTGAAAACACGGGCGATGCCACAGGTTTTCTGTTTGCTGTATTGGGTGGGGACGATCCGGGTAAAGTAACGTGGGCGCCTTCGGTTTTCGACTTAGCAGAACAATATGGGTTGATATTGCTCGAAGGTGGCCGTTTAGTTGATGTCGCTGCTGGCGATGAAGTGCCTGAGGGTGCAAAGCGCCAACAAGCTCCTAATGATGCTGAGGTTGCTGCACTAAAAACACCTTCTGCTGATGAATTAACAGGCTGTGTAGCACTGGGTTCCTCCCTGCAGGCGAATGATGAGTCGTCATTAATGGCGGTTGCCACTGGCGCTACTGTTGCTGAAGCTGCTGTCATTACTCCCATTGATACACCCGATGGATTTCATGCTGGACCTATAAAAGGTTGGTGGGGTCACGGGTTCAATTTACGGCGTATTACTCTGGAACCCGCTAGCGCGCTTGCAGCTCACACACGTCAGGAAGCTGAAGTGGTGTTCTTACATTCTGGTGAATTAACAATAGCGATCGTAGATGGCGAAGAAGTCAGCATGGGCCCCGGTGATACCTTGAGTTTACCGATCGGCATGGTGAGAACCTGGGCTAACACATCGAATGAAACTGCAATAGCGTTTGTTGTTCGCGGTGGTGAATTGCCGCAAGCTCCGGTTGTGGCATAAGACGTTTTTGTCTCCTACTTTTTTTACATTCAACTGAGTATCCTTTAAATGAAAATTTCTTCGGATAGCATTCTGACTACTCATGTGGGTTCTTTACCAAGACCCAAAGATGTCACCGATCTCGTTTTTGCCAAAGAAAAAGAAGAGCCAGTTGATGAAACTGAGTTTAATCGAGTAATTGAACGCTCGGTAAACGACACACTAGCTAAACAGAAGAAGGCTGGAATCAGCATCCCTTCCGATGGTGAGATGAGCAAGATATCTTATGCCACTTATATAAAAGATCGGCTGACAGGTTTTGCTGGAGACAGCCCTCGTAGAGCACCTGCGGATTTAAAAATGTTTCCAGGTTTCCTGGAACGGCAATCAAAGGGTGGAGGTACGCCGAGCTACCGCAGACCTATGTGTGTGGGCCCCATTGAAGTGAAAAATCTCGAACCTTTGCATGACGATATACACTGGATGAAGGCGGCGATGGCGGCAAACGGTTTTGAAGAAGGTTTTATGAACTCGGCAACTCCTGGTGTCATTGCCTTGTTTCAACCATCGGAGTATCACGCAACGCATGAAGCCTATCTGGAAGATGTTGCCGAAGCGATGCGGCATGAATACGAAGCGATTGTTGCCAGTGGATTGATTCTTCAATTGGACAGCCCTGACCTGGGTCTTGGCCGTCACATGATGTTTCCTGATCTAAGCGATGATGAGTTTGTGCGGCAAGCAGAGGTGCATATCGAAGTACTTAATCACGCTTTGCGCAATATACCCGGTGACAAAGTGAGAATGCATGTTTGTTGGGGTAACTATGAGGGGCCGCATATATGCGATATCGCACTGGCAAAAGTATTGCCCGCCGTATTGAAAGCAAAGCCGCGCGGGCTGTTGTTCGAAACTTCAAATCCGCGTCACTCGCATGAGTGGCGTGCTTGGCAAGAAAACAAGATTCCTGATGATTACGTGCTTATTCCAGGTGTTATCGATTCAACAACCAATTTCGTTGAACACCCGCAACTCGTAGCAGATCGTATTTGTCGTTACGCAGATATCGTCGGTAGAGAACGCGTCATTGCAGGTACTGACTGCGGGTTTGCAACGTTTGCAGGCTTTGGTGCTGTAGACGAGGATATTGTTTGGGCTAAATTAAGCAGCTTGAGCGAAGGTGCTGCAATGGCCACTGCCACGTTATGGGGAAAGTAGCTAAACTTTTTCTGCTGCCGGGCATGATGTGCGATGAGAGATTATTCACATCGCAGTTACAAGCATTGTCTGATCTGTGTGAATGTGTGGTCGCAGATTTTAGGCAAGGAGATTCCATCGCTGACTATGCGGAACAAGTGCTCGAACTTGTACGGTCGATTGAAAATGAAGATGCTCAACCTTCACTGAAAATTCTCGCAGGCCTCTCCATGGGAGGGATTGTGTTGATGGAATGCATCCGATTAGCACCAGAGCTCATCGATGCTGTTGTCCTTATGGATACCAACCCATTTGCTGAGGATTCGAGTCGTCGATTACTGCGTCAGCCGCAGATTCAACGGGTGTTGGATGGGGAGTTGGAGACCATCCTTATAGAGGAGATGAAGCCGCTTTATTTGGCGCCTGTCAATCGATCGAATGAGACATTGCTTTCTGTTGTTCTGGATATGGCGCGCAAGCTTGGCCCTGATGTATTTGCGCAACAATCGCAAGCTCTCATGAATCGTCACGATAATTCTGAAGCGTTGTCATCGTGGAAAAAACCTGCGCTGATTCTCTATGGCGCTCACGATAATCTATGTCCGAAGGAGCGGCACACTCGAATGCATGAGTTAATGCCGCAATCATCGTTAGTTGAAATTGCAGACGCGGGTCACCTGCCAACGTTGGAAATGCCGACTGTGGTTAATGAGTCTTTAAGGACATTCGTGACCTCATTGCAGTTATAAGTGCGCACGGCAGATCTACTTTCTACACCGACAATTGTTGTTCGGTCTGTTTTTGGTTCTGCAAAATTGTTTTAGAGTTTGTCGATTCTTACGCCATATGTTGCTGCTGCGTTTACACTAGCTGCCTATGGTCCAATACCCCGAAATTCGCGATCTACAGCTCTTGCTAGTTTTGTCGCAACGAAAGCACTTTACGCAGGCAGCGGGCGATTGCGGGATTTCACAGCCAGCTTTCTCTGCTCGCATTCGCCATTTAGAGCAGGTGTTGGGTGTGCCCATTGTCCGACGTGGCAATAAGTTTTTGGGTTTCACGCCAGACGGTGAGCTAGTTTTAAAGTGGGCCAGTAAAATTCTGACCGATGCGGAAGGCCTGAAGCAGGACATCGAAATTTCCAAAGGGGCTCTGCGTGGAAGTCTTGCTATAGGTGTCGTGCCCACGGCTTTGACCTATGCCTCCGATATCGCGACGCAATTGCGTAGTACGTATCCGGGACTGGCTATCCAGATTCAATCGCTGACCTCCAATGAAATTGCTCGGCGTCTATTGGATTATTCACTGGATGCTGGGATTACCTACGGTGATGAGCTTGAATCGACTCCTTTGAAGTTTGAGGCGATCTACGAAGAAAGCTATGTGGTGCTGGCGCCTGCTGGGTTAGCGCCTAGAAAATCCGGCAATGTCTCTTGGGAGGAGGCGGCTCAATTGCCGCTTTGCCTATTGAGTAAGGATATGCATTTTCGACAAATCGTCGACGAGGTGTTTGATCAGGCGGGTGTCCACCCTGAGCCCGTGATGGAAACTAATGCCTTCACAGCTGCACTGACCCAGGTGACCAACGGATCTGCTGCCACTATTGCCCCTGCCAAGCTTGTGGAGAGCCTTGCGGTGGATAAACGGACGGTTGCCCTGCCGCTCGATAAACCCGTTGTTAGGCACCCTATTGGGCTGGCAACGCTAGATCATCAGCCAAGATTGCCAGCCATAATAGCTTTGCGTGAGGCTATTCAGGCTAGTTTGGCCCAAACCACCGAATATGTGCAGTAGTGGCTCGCAGATTTTCTAAGTCGCACAGATAAAGGCGAAAAGTTAATTGAAGTCTTGCGCGTCTGCTGCGCGTGATGTGGAAATGTAAGCATCTCTTCGAGTACTCGAAAGTTCCAAATTGCCACCTGTAGCCCAATCAATGGGTGAATGATTAAAATAATCTTTTAGCAGTGCGTCAGAGGCAATTCTTGCGTGTCGCCCATTTCCGTTAGTGAAGGGATGAATTTGAATGTGATCTACACCGATTTTTTTCGGTACGTCGGTAGTTGCCGGCTCGCGACCATACTTCACCAAAAAGCTGTGTATGCAGTCTTCGAATGAGTGTATCGCTAAGAATTCTTCCGCGTCTGCGAGGTTGAAACCAGATGAGCCCTTGCTGAATATTTGCTTGTTCCAATTCATTCAGTTCACCGCGTGTTGTGATGTGCTTAAACTTTAATCCGGTTATTTCATCAGGGTCAAGTGGCGTCGGTCCATCCAGTTCTTCGAACATTAAATCTGATCCCAAAGATCGCTTGGCATCTCCCTGGCAAGCTCTTCCGCTATACGGCTAACTTCTTCTTGGTTGTGGCTAGTAGAGAGCGATTGTTTTTCTAGTGCCATGTGAGTGGAGGCTTGTTGGACGATTAAATGCGAACAATCATAGGGAGGATGGGACGATTTACTTCCCTGCTTATATGGGTTGTGTAACGGTCATGGGCTTAAATGATCATGCACTGCCTCTTACTAGTTTAATGCTAAAGCAACGCCACCAAGATCAACCGTTTTTGAAAGCAACTAAATTCCAAAAGTTTCGGATTAATACCAATAAGCAGTTGCAACTGGAAGGCACAAGCGTTTGAATCACAGCAGGAGATTTTTCGGAAGCAACCGATAATGATGCACATGGCTGGCGCAGTCTGACTTTGCAGAATTGTACGATTGCCTATTCAAGTCTGTCGTAATGGCATTTTGTTAAGCCATAGAAGCTATTCCAGTTACTTTTCAAGCCAAGATAGTATCGCTTCGCGATAGGCTTCGCCTTTCAGTAACCTAAGAAAAGCCTGCATTTTTTCAGAGTGATGCCGGTCACCATGCGTCAAGATCCAGTTAGTTGCCCGCCACTCTTTCTTGGATGGGAATATTTCAATTAAGTCAGCGTGCTTTATTGCATCGTGCTCGAATAAAAAACCGATACCAAGACCTGATGTCACTGCATTTAACTTCACAGCACGACTATTGCTTCGGAACACGATATTGGCAGGAGGCACGTGAGATTTCATCCATTGCTGGGCCGGAAATTTGGTATTTAAATCATCAACCGTAATTAAAGAGTGTTTGCTGACATCACTATCGTTTAAAAAACTACCCTTTTCTGCAAGGTAGTCTGAGTGCGCGTAATGGGCCATTTTATAATCAAAAAATGGCTGGACGACATAATCGTCGACATCGGGCTTAGGGCCCGTGCGTATTGCAATATGTGCTTGACCATACTCCAGCTTAAAGACCTTCTCACTGGTCAAATATCAGATTTTGATTTTTGGGTGCTGTGCACGAAACTCCTTTATGGCAGGTATCAATAACGGCGCAACAGGATCTATTGAGGTGATGATGAAATCACCCGATAGTTCGCTGCTATGACCTTTTGCGCGTTGGATAAAGTAGCTGAATTGCTCATTGGTCGCCTGCGCCACCCGTAATAAATCTTTACCTGAATCAGTCGGTAAATAACCTTTGGCATTACGTATAAATAGCTTCACGCCCAGCCTACCTTCCAATGCGTCGATATGTCTGAGCACAGTTGCCCTGTGCACGCCCAACTCATCAGCGGCGGCACTCACTGTGCCCAAACGAGCGACTTCATAGGCGGTTTTTATTTCATTCCACTCGTTTATAGCGCAATAGATCTCATGGCTATCGTGTTTTTAACAAATTCGTGCACTAGAATGCTGGGAAGTAAAAGAATGAAAAAAAAGTTACTCAGCCAAGTCTGGCAATGCTCATAGCGGGTCTATCCGGCATGAGCGCTCACGCCGCTGATAGTGCGATCCAATCGGCTAATCCCCTGAAAAAATAAATGCGTGGGTGCGTTGGGTACCTGTTCAACAATTTCTCGCGACGATCAGTGAACGCGGTGCCCGTTATCTGGAACGCCAGAGCCGCCTTCCGCGGCGTGCCGCCAGCGGTTTGCTCGCCAGCTGAAGATTGATCAGGGTGCCAGCTGTGTGATGGAGTGGGCTGAGCAGGGGTGTCAAAGGGTGTTTTGACAAGTACCTGGCAGCTGTGTGACTGATGAAATGCCCGATCAGTTGGCATTCTGGCGCATGCCTGGGAACAGGCCCAACAAGGTGGCCGAAACAAAGGCCTGTTACCCAAAGGGCACCTTTGGACCTACCTCAACACCGACTTGCGCTGATGATTGTCCAGTCCGAAACCCTCGCGGCGCTTGGGCCAGAATAGTGATTCAGCTTCACGATAAGTAAAACAAATCACACAATCAGATATTACGATTTGTATTTATTGTGAAAATAGGCTTTATTGTGGCTACTATTTTCGGAGTGGCAAGATGGCATCTTCCAATAATGCTTACGGTGTGTGGAAATCTGGGCGCGGTAAAGGGCGTTCAACCCCCAAAGGCCGTCAGCTAGACGATTCGGCATTTGCTGACGTTAAAGCCCTGCTGGGCGATAAAGATCGTCGCGCCGACTTGCTTATCGAGCACTTGCACCTGATTCAAGACGAGTTCGGTCACTTATCGGTTCCTCACATGCACGCTTTAGCTGAAGAGATGAAACTCTCTCAGGCTGAAGTGTATGAAGTTGCTACGTTTTATTCGCATTTTGACGTCATTGACGAAGAGACAGCGCCACCACCGGCACTCACTATTAGAGTCTGCGATTCATTAGCCTGCGAAATGGCCGGTGCTCAGCAGCTTATGGCTGAGCTTAAGAAAGGTTTAGATGCCTCACAAGTGCGGGTTGTGCGCGCACCTTGTATGGGTCGATGTGATACGGCGCCAGTGCTTGAAATTGGCCACAACCATATTGATAACGCAACATCTGAGAAAGTAGATGCAGCAATTGCTGCGGATGATACTCATGCTCATGTGCCTGCCTACGAGACGTTTGCAGACTACAGCGGGACAGGTGGCTACACAGAATTAAAAGCACTGCGCGATGGAAAATTAACGCCCGATCAAGTTCAGGACAAAATTCTAGAATCTGGCCTTCGTGGCTTGGGTGGCGCAGGTTTCCCTTCTGGCAGAAAATGGTCGTTCGTGCGCGCCGAAGCCGGTCCTCGATACTTAGCTGTTAACGGTGATGAAGGCGAGCCTGGCACCTTCAAGGATCGTTACTACCTAGAACGCACACCACATCTTTTTCTTGAAGGCATGCTGATTGCGGCCTGGGCCGTAGAAGCCGAGAAGTGCTTCATCTATATGAGAGACGAATACCCAGCCGTGCTGAAAATTCTGCATGATGAGATTGCGCAGCTGGAATCAGCAGGCGTTGTTCCTGAAGGCTATATCGATCTTCGTCGTGGTGCCGGTGCGTACATTTGTGGTGAAGAGAGCGCCATGATTGAATCTATTGAAGGTAAGCGTGGCATACCGCGTCACCGTCCGCCATTTGTTGCGCAAAAAGGAGTGTTTGACCAGCCAACATTGGTGCATAATATCGAGACTTTATATTGGGTCACACGTATCTGTCGTGAAGGGCCAGAAGTGCTTAATTCAACAGAGAAGAACGGACGTATCGGTTTACGCTCGTATTCAATTTCCGGTCGTGTGAAGAATCCTGGTGTGCATCTACTGCCCGCAGGTTCAACCATTACAGATTTGATTGAAGCCTCTGGTGGCATGTTAGATGGCCACACGTTTAAAGCGTACCAACCGGGTGGGCCATCTGCCGGATTGTTACCTGCATCGGTTAACGATGTCCCTATGGACTTCGACACACTACAACCTCTGGGCTCGTTCATTGGTTCTGCCGCTATCGTTGTCTTGTCGCATAAAGACAGTGCTAAGGCTGCTGCATTGAACATGCTGCGTTTCTTTGAGGATGAGAGTTGTGGTCAATGCACGCCGTGCAGAGTCGGTTGTGAGAAAGCGGTAAAACTGATGGAAAAAGACAAGTGGGACAAGCCTCTGTTGGAAGAGCTTTGCACCGTTATGGTCGATGCGTCGATATGTGGTCTGGGGCAAGCAGCTCCTAATCCCATTCTACTCACCATGAAGCATTTTGCTGACGAGGTATAGAACATGAGCGATACAGTCACATTCACACTCGACGGTGAACAAGTTACGGCCAAGATCGATGCATCCCTTTGGGAAATTGCAAAGACTCAAGGCACTCTGATTCCTCACCTGTGTCATAAAGACTCAGAAGGTTATCGAGCCGACGGCAACTGCCGCGCATGCATGGTAGAAATTGAAGGCGAGCGAGTGCTTGCAGCTTCCTGTATTCGTACACCTACAGAAGGCATGGTGGTTAATACACAGAACCCACGTTCAGTGGCAGCACGCAAAATGGTTGTTGAGCTACTCGTTGCTGATCAACCAGCGCAATCTGTTGCACACGATAAGTCATCCCATTTTTGGGATATGGCCAACATGCAGGACATATCGGTGAGCCGTTTCCCTGCCATGAATAAGGAACACGTGCCATTACTCGATGTTTCGCATTTAGCCATGAGCGTGAACCTTGATGCCTGTATTCACTGCAACCTCTGCGTAAGAGCCTGTCGTGAAGTTCAGGTTAATGATGTTATTGGTATGTCAGGTCGAGGACACGAAGCCAAGATCACATTTGATTTTGATGACCCTATGGGTGCATCAACCTGTGTGGCTTGTGGCGAATGTGTACAAGCTTGCCCAACAGGCGCGTTAATGCCAGCAACCGTCGTTGATGAAGCAGGCGTAGGCGACAGCAAAGACTTTGATCGTGAAGTGGAAAGTGTCTGCCCGTATTGCGGTGTTGGCTGTCAGTTGTCATTCAAAGTTAAGGAAGAAAAAATTCTATGGGTCGATGGTATCTCTGGCCCGTCTAATGAAAATCGCCTGTGCGTTAAAGGTCGATTTGGTTTTGACTACATTGCCCACCCACATCGTTTAACAAAACCACTGATTCGTCGTGATGATGCGCCAGCCAAAGGCTTAAACGTTGATCCAGCGAATTACCTTACGCACTTTCGTGAAGCAAGTTGGGACGAGGCGTTGGACGCAGCAGCAAACGGCATGTCCAGCTTACGTGACGACACGGGTGAGAGAGTGGCAGGGTTTGGTTCTGCCAAGTGTTCTAACGAAGAAGCATACCTGTTTCAGAAATTGATTCGCCAAGGTTTTGGACACAACAACGTAGATCATTGCACGCGCCTGTGTCATGCATCATCGGTTGCAGCGTTATTAGAAAACGTAGGCTCTGGTGCAGTAACAGCCACGTTTAACGAAATAGAAAATTCCGATGTTGCCATTGTTATAGGTGCTAATCCAACAGAGAACCATCCGGTAG
>JBLHWG010000038.1:0-22622 GCA_047629055.1 Halioglobus sp. | reverse complement strand
ATGGTCGTTCAGACTCTGGATGTATCTGGCACGGTAAACGCCTTTGATAAAACCCGAAGCATCATTGGCACCGCGGAGGAACTCTACAATAACGGGCACATGCCAGTTGCGTTGCTTATAGTGGTCTTCAGTGTCGGAGTGCCCTCACTCAAAGCTCTGTTGCTGTTGATTTTGAATATCTCGATGCGAGAAAAAACACGTTCTATACTTTTGACAGTCAGCAACGCTATTAGCAAATGGTCAATGGCTGATGTCTTTGTCATCGCTATTTTTATTGCCTACCTTGCGGGAAACGGTATTCAGGAAAGTAGCGGACTTGTTGATTTCCAAGCAACATTAGGCATAGGGTTTTGGTACTTCCTCGGCTACTGTCTGATATCGATTTTGGGAACCCAGCTTCTCAGCTCTGCCCTCAGAGACTCCTTGACAAAAACTAACCAAACCACTTGAAATCTGACCATCCTGTGGACAATACACAGTCGTATTCAATTGCTAAAGTGAATTCCGATGCTTGAGCAATTTAACTTTGCATTTGCGATCACAGGGCCAGTGTTGTTATTACTTCTGCTGGGCTGGGCGATACGACAACTGAACCTGGTGGATCATCAATTTGTCGCACAAGCCAATACATTAGTATTCAACGTTGCAATGCCGACTATTTTGTTTTTCGCCATTTCCAGCCAGCCTCTCACGGTTTCTTTGGACTGGTCACTTATTCTTGTGGGGCTAGGAGGCACGTTACTGTTTGTTGCCATCCTGCTATTAGTAGGCCGGTTAGTCCCTGAGGACCAACGTGGAGTATTCGTACAAGGTTCCTACCGCGGAAACTTAGCTATTTTAGGTATTGCGCTTGCGGTTGCCACTTATGGCGAAAGCGTATTACCACTCATCGGAATATACATTGCTGTTGTAACGACAGCCTATAACGTAGTTGCTATCTGGTTGTTAAACGCCTCGAATGTGGGCAAACGTATTGTAAAAAACCCGATACTTATCGGCATTGTGGCGGGTGTAATAGCCTCGGCAATTGAATTGGATATACCGGAGCTGTTCATTAATACAGGCAGCTATATAAGCGCTCTGACATTGCCATTAGCATTACTTTGCATTGGTGCAACGATTGAATTCAAAAGCCTTATCGGACATGGTCGATCCATCGCATTGGCGGTATTATTCAAACTAATATTCTCTCCATTACTTCTTGTAGGTTTAGGAATATTATTTGATCTTGGAGCTCTGCAACTTGGCATCCTATATTTCATGGCAGCATCACCCACTGCGACGGCAAGTTACATCATGGCGCGTCAAATGACACAGCATGGAGCATTAGCTGCCGAGATAGTGGCCGTCACCACCACATTAGGTGTGATTAGCTACACAATTGGAATAGCTATGCTTAATAGTTTAGGATTCGTCGTCTAGCCATTTAGTAAGTATCTCTCCTATTCTATTCTATTGCTAATTTACCTACATCCATGTCCTATCCACAAGTAAGTTACTAAGCCTAACCAATCAACCATTCTTCGGTACCGAAAACCATGGGTGTATTTCTCACAGCCGTATTTTTTCTCCTTATAACTCCTGGGCCAGGAGTGCTTTCCACCGCAGGCGTTGGTTCAGCATTCGGGGCAAATGCCGGCTATCGCTATGTCTTCGGCCTGTTCCTGGGAACCAACCTTGTCGCTCTAGCTGTCGTGACTGGACTGGCGGGTCTGGTGCTTGCACAACCCGGACTTAGAACACTGCTCATGTACGCGTCTGCGATGTACCTGATTTATCTAGCAGCAAAGATTGCATTTGCCGGATCAACCGTTGCGTTCATAAAGAGTGTAAAGGCACCAGGCATTGTTGACGCCATACTACTGCAAGCGATCAACCCTAAGGCTTACGTGGTTAATACAGCTCTCTTTACAGGTTTCAAATTTGCAAACTCATCTTTACTCAACGAAACGCTTTGGAAATTTTTGTTGATCAATCTCATATGGATTCCCATTCATTTGCTTTGGCTGAGTGCTGGAATTGGCCTTAAGCAATTGAACTTACCTCCAGTATGGCAACGAACCATTAACATACTAATGGCATGCTCGCTACTTGCAGTCGTGATCCTAGCGATTACGATGAACAACTAATCACTCAATTACAGATATGACGGACTCACAATTATTGCTTGAACTGACAGGAAAAAACTGGGAAACCCACAATATTCAGCAACGTTACGATAATCCTTGGGTAACGGTCTCGCACCGGGAAGTGACTGCTCCAACAGGTACGCTAGGCATTTACGGACATGTTCATTTCAAAAATAAAGCTATTGGAATAATCCCCATTGATGCTGATGGCTACACCTGGTTAGTCGGTCAAGCAAGGTATACCTTGCAAACATATGCCTGGGAAATTCCTGAAGGTGGAGCACCCCTCAGCGAGTCAGTATTGGCCGCAGCACAACGAGAACTGCAAGAAGAAACGGGAGTTTATGCCCGACGCTGGACAAGTTTACTAAAGCTTCACACTTCTAACTCGGTAACAGATGAAGTTGCTTTTGCGTTCGTCGCTCAGGACCTGCGATTGGGCGATACCGCACCGGATGACACAGAGCTACTGACGCTAACTCGCATAGCCTTGGATGATGCGATAAACATGGCTATGGACGGCACCATTAGCGACGGCTTAGCAATGGCTTCACTGCTTAAAGTAGGCTTGCTGATATCCCGTGGCGAACTCAGCTTGTAAAGAGTCCCATCACGTCAGCCTAGAATATCGTCCAATGCTTGCAAAAGCTGGTGCATGTCTTCTTCATCAGTGAAATATCCGGGCGACAATCGAATGGTTCCACCTCCTTCTAACGTTCCAGCATCGACATGAACCAATGGAGCGCACTGAAGACCCGCCCTTGCGCAAACATGATGATCAGCGTCAAGCTGATCAGCAATGCGTTCCGTTGACAGACCTTCTACGACAAAGCTCATGGTGGCAACGCGTGCATCATGCGTAGGCTCCCCTATGATTTTTACCGAGGAATATTCTTTCAACCTTTGCTCAATCCGTTCGATATGAGATAACTCTGTGGCATGAATATGTGCCATGGCTCTGACACAACATTGCCTGTGCGTCGGCGAATCGCTATCTGTATTGCTTTCGCTTTCCAACAAGCTTTTTCCCAAGTCTTTGAACCAATGCTGCGCAGCATGCAATCCCGCAATTCCGGGCAGGGGCACCGTGCCAGCCTCCATACGATATGGGTAGGCATCCGGCTGATAGGTGGACAGTGAATCAACACCCGTACCACCGAACCGACTAGCAGCCAACTCAACCGATTCCGAGACAATCATTCCACCCACGCCCATGGGACCAAACAAGCCCTTGTGCCCAGGAAAAGTCAGGATAGCAATTCCTGAATTGTCGATATCAATGGGCAGTACTCCCGCAGTCTGGGCCGCGTCCACAATCAAGGGGATTCCATATTCCCGTGCGATTTGTGCAACGTCACTAAGGGGCTGTACTGTGCCTATCACATTAGATGCGTGATTGAGAATAATGGCTCGAGTCCGCTTATTTATGGCACGCCTAATGCCATCAGGATCGATATAGCCCGTACTATTCGGCTCGACTCGAGTCACTTCCAACGCGCAATCTCGCTCCAGATGATTCGTCGTTCGCAGCACCGCATTGTGCTCAAGGCGTGTTGTGACGACATGATCACCGGTCCCTACTAGTCCAACGATTGCCTGATTAAGTGCATCCGTGCCATTGAGCGTAAAAACGACTCGGCTGGCAGGACCTGAGTA
Organism: Halioglobus sp.; assembly: GCA_047629055.1. Lineage (GTDB taxonomy): Bacteria > Pseudomonadota > Gammaproteobacteria > Granulosicoccales > Granulosicoccaceae > Granulosicoccus. The sequence continues at coordinate 18,837 of JBLHWG010000038.1, read as the reverse complement.
ATTAAAGAACTGCCCAAGCATTGATCGCGTTTGACTGATCATCTGCTCAGCTTCTACGGCAAGAAGGCTCCCACTGCGACCAGGATTTACACCGTGACTGCGAAAAAACACATCCATGAATACATACACAGCCTCGGGCTTAGGCCATGTGGTTGCTGCATTGTCAAAATAAGCGTTCTCTTTCATCGCAGAGTTTGAATCAATCTATTTGTCATCTTTCATTAGTGGGATATCGACCCATGCATTATCGGCCAACTCGAAGTCCATATCATACCTGTCTATATCTAGGGTATCGTCATAAAGAAGCTCATCATGATCAATCGACTCACGGTGGTCACTGACGTCATCTTGAATGTTTGATAAATTGTTATCGGCAGAATCGACACCCCCACTCCATGGCTCCACCACTTTCACAGCTTTTGCTGCGCTCGGCAGATAAGGAACTACGGATGCGGTGGATACTCCAGCGATTGCAGGCTTCAATACGCCACCCGGCATCGGTCCAAGCCACGGTTTACCTGGCACAGCGCTGTAAGGTAGTGGTGCTACGGGACGTCTACTGTCCAGATTGACTGATTCGGAGACACAATCGTTGGATACTAGATTGATTTGTCTAAGCATGCTGATTGGCAGAGCCAGGAAAAATATCCAGAATAGTTCGCGATTAACGAGGAATCGTGCTTCCGAAAAATTACTAATCAAATAGGCCGTAACAAAAGCCAGCACAAACAAGACACCTACCTGTTGACGTTCGTATTGACAATAAAAAATCTCAATCAACTGCTGTGCAACCATGAGTAGAGCAATCATAGCCAGCGGCAAACCTACTTCTGATGCCACTTGTAGCAGTCCGTTATGTGCGTGGTAAACCACCCACGTAAAATCTGTGAGGCTTTGTTGAATCCAGAGAGTCGCATCTGTTGGGTACCATAGCGATCCATAACCTACACCCGTTAGTGGTTTCTCGAGGATAAGTTTCCACGTCTGCCTCCATACCTCACCACGCCCAGTCAAATCATCGCTGCGACCAATAAGCTCAGCCGTTTCTATATTCGCAATTGCCAGCGCAACGACCGCCGTAAACAAAATAGCCATCACCGCCATGCGAATGAAACTCAACTGAAAACGACTAGCGATGAACAAGTACAAAGACAAAGCACCAGCCACCAGCATAGCCAGTAAGGATGTGGCTGAATGACTGAGACCCAATAACGCTAGACTAACGCCTGCCATAAGAAAACACATCAACTTAAATCCGCTTGAATGTGTCGAATCACTTAAGGTGATGTACAAGAGAACGCCGACTCCCGACCAAAAACCTAAGTCGTTCTTGGAGTTAAAGACGCCTCTCCATACTGACGAGCCTTCATAGCTCTCAATTCCTAGATCCGGCAGTCCAACAACTGCGGCAATACTGGCAACAAGGCAAATAGCGAGAACCACTGCAAAAACGCGAAGTGTTGTCAGCAGAGGCACGGTAAACCCTATGTAAATTGCGATAAGGGTGCTACCAAACAAATGTACGGTTCGCTCCGCCGACACCTGTGCATCGATTGACCAGGAAACCGACATAACGGTGCCCATAATGAGAAATACCAGCAGAATTCGATAACGAACCAGCCAAGAGATCCAGTTAACGCCATGTGTGATCATCAGGCCCATAAATGAGAGCACGTACAACATCAGCCATACTGGCGTCAATATTCTCTCTAATGGTCCACCGGTAAAAACCGCGATGGTCGGGATTACACCCGTACCAAGCGCGATGGTCATTACCAGTATTCCAAGCGCGAAAATCGAACCACGTGTGGCTGCTGTCGGCTGCGTATAAGTCGCTACTCGCATGCAGTGTCAACTCCGGACACAAATGTCCCGATTGATGGATTTCTATTCATTTGCACATAATAGCCCCTCGTTTAATCACCTGCATGCACAGTTGAGCAATGGGCACGACAGGTTCTCAGAGGAATCGGTGAAACTGAGCACGGGTACTCGCTATGCTCAGAGCATTTTTTACTCAATCTGCACTTGACCATCAAAAAACGCTGCCAGTTCGTTTACCTGAATTAGTTCGATATTGTTTTGTATTGCATACTCTCGGGCAGTGGCTGATATTTCGCCAAGCGCCACGTAGAGGTAACTCGTTGCTTCAACAGCTTCACCAGCAGCAACTAATTGCTTCAAAGGTTCGATACCGGTGTTTCCTACTTTAAATCGTTTACTGGAAAGCAGAATTATGCGGTGACCGCGGGTGAGTTCAAGGTCGGCTGCATTACCCTTAAACGCGTTGGATTCGTAGCCATTCTTTTTGTAGCAGTTTGAAATTTTTTCCGCCACCTGGCTGGATCGCATTTCCTGAGCTTGCTGAGCGACTTCCAGAACACGCTTTTGTGACGGTAGCTTAGATTGCTTGTGGCCAGCGTACCCGGCTATTCCAAAAAACGGCAGCGCACCGGCAATACCAAGAATCGCGTACTTCCCGCCTGCAATGGCAAAACCGACCCCGATAAAGAACAAACCGATTGATGCGCTGTACCACCATGGAGAACGCAATAGCACTGCGAACAGCGAACCCTTAGCCATCTTAAACGCCATATCGAGAATTACCTTAAAAGAGCCGCACTGTACACCAGACAATCAGCCCTGATAAACAACACTTGGCGTCTAGTCGACGATCTATCCATATTGTTTCCTCAATTCGGCAATCCTCAAGATCTAGACTAAGGATCAAGTCCAACAGGAATCCCTCTCCCAGTGGAAGAGGCAGCAAACCAAGTAGACCACCCAACCGGACAGTCTCCTAGAATATCGGCGGCTCCGAAACAGCTTCACCAAAGTCAGTTTGAAGAAAATCAAAATCACAACCATGAGGCGCCTGACTCACATGTTTTGAGAACATGTAACCAAAGCCGCGCTCGTAACGCGGCGAGAGTGGAACAAAAGCTTCGCGACGAGCAGTCAGTTCTTCATCGCTGATTTCCATTATCAGGCTTCTGGCTTCCACGTCGATGGAAATAATGTCACCCGTTTTCACTAAAGCAAGATTGCCCCCTACAAACGATTCTGGAGCAATATGCAACACACAGGCCCCATAGCTAGTGCCACTCATACGGGCATCGGAGATTCTTAGCATATCGCGCACGCCCTGCTTAACGAGCTTTTTCGGAATAGGCAGCATGCCCCATTCCGGCATACCAGGACCACCGTTTGGACCAGCATTGCGAAGAATCAAGACGGTATCGGCGGTGGCGTTTAAATTCTCGTCATCAATGCCGGCCTTCATATCGGGGTAGCTATCGAAGACTAAGGCTGGGCCACTATGCTTAAGAAAACGCGAATCCATGGCGGACACCTTCATCACACAGCCATCTGGAGCCAAATTACCCTTTAACACAACTAAAGCACCCGATGAGTATATCGGGTTGTTGGTACTGCGTATAACCTCGTCATTGTAAACACGTGCTGTGGCGATATTATCACCAAGTGTTTTACCATTTACAGTGACACACTCGAGATGCAGATCAGTGTCGATGTTCTTCAACATCGCACGCAGCCCACCGGCGTAATAGAAATCTTCCATCAAATATGTGTCGCCATTGGGTCGCACATTGGCGATCACTGGCACGCTGCGACCGATGCGATCAAAATCGTCGAGACTGATGTCAAAACCGGCACGCCTTCCCATTGCCACCACATGAATGATGGCATTGGTTGAACACCCCATCGCCATAGCCGCACTAATTCCGTTTTCAAAAGAGGCACGGGTTAAAAAGTGCGAAGGCTTGTGATCTTCCCAGACCATATCGACAACCCGCCGTCCAACTTGTGTAGCCATGCGAGTGTGGTTTGAATCTGGAGCCGGTATCGACGCAGCACCCGGCAGAGTCATGCCAATCGCCTCGGTAATCGACGTCATGGTACTGGCAGTACCCATGGTCATGCAGTGCCCGTTCGAACGTGCGATTCCCTGCTCGACTTCGCTCCAGTCCTCCTCTGTGATATTACCAGCACGCAACTCATCCCAATATTTCCAGGAGTCAGAACCACTACCCAGCGGCTGCCCCTTCCAGTTGCCTCGTAGCATGGGGCCAGCGGGAAAATAAATACTGGGCAGATCCATACTCAACGCCCCCATGATCAATGCAGGTGTGGTTTTGTCACACCCACCCATTAGTACAACGCCGTCTATCGGATAGCTGCGGATAACTTCCTCACATTCCATGGCCAGCAGATTGCGATGAAGCATAGCTGAGGGTTTTAAAAAAACTTCTGACAGCGTCATGACAGGCAACTCAATGGGAAAGCCACCGGACTGCAGCACGCCTTTTTTGATCCATTCGACTCGATCTTTAAAATGTGAGTGACACTGATTGATTTCCGACCAAGTATTGAGAATTCCGATAACGGGTTTACCATTCCAATCATCTGGATCGTGACCAATCTGCATCGCTCTGGAACGATGACCAAAAGAGCGTAAATCCGGTTTGCCAAACCACTGAAAGCTACGCAGCTCTTCATACGACTTTTTTCGCGCTATATCGGTCATCGTTTGGCTCCTATTGATCTTGCCTGTGTGCACGAGTTCTGAGACGACTCGGTAGTCATAAAAGCTACGAAGTCAATTAGCAGTCAGAGAATGTCTTATTTGACACTCTATTGTAACCACATCCCTGCCACACAAAAACGCAGACTTTGAACGGACCCGCAGCAACTGCAGCTAACCAGCAGATCCGTTACCAGAAAAGTCACCAGCGCCTGCAATTGCAGTTATCTCAGTGCACTCACTTAAATTAGTGCTTTACGCACAAACCAACAATTGAAATAAACTCGAAAACCGAACACACTGTCTAAACTATTTAGACTGGCACTAAATCAAGGAGAAACCCGTTGTTATTTGAAGCTCCTCAAACCACTGCTGAAGCAGTTGCGTTGCTCGCAAAATCCAAAGGCAGTGTCCACGTACTTGCCGGCGGTTCCGATTTATTGGTGCGCATGAAAGGCGGCTACGTTGAGCCGGACGTGATCGTGGATATCAAACGCATCAAATCCATGAACGTTATAAAAAAAACCCCTGAAGGGTTTTTAATTGGCGCTGCCGTCTCATGCGGCAGAATGGGAGAACATAAGGCGCTGAAGAAAGCGTGGCCTGGCGTTGTAGAAGCCGCAAATCTGATTGGTTCGGATCAGATTCAAGGACGCTGCACCATAGTGGGTAATTTGTGCAATGCCTCACCTGCTGCGGATAGCGTACCCGCACTGATTGCCGCGAACGCACTGGCAATCATTCAGGGGCCTCGCGGAGCAAGGCGCATGGCGGTTGAAAAAATAGCGACGGCGCCAGGAAAGACGTCTTTAAAAAAAGGTGAGGTAGTGGAAGCCATATTGTTGCCACCACGACCGCCAAGATCAGGTGATGCCTACCTCAGGTTTATCCCACGAACAGAAATGGACATTGCCGTGGTCAGCGCGGGTGTCAATATAATACTGGGGCGGAACGGTGAAATTATGGAAGCTTACGTGTCACTGGGCGCTGTAGCAGCGACTGCGCTTCGGGTCGACGAAGCGGCCAACGCCATTCTGGGCACTACCTTGGATGAGGATGCGTTGGACAAGCTCGGGGCAGCCTGTGCAGCGGCTTGCAAGCCAATTAATGACAAACGCGGCACTATAGATTTTCGTATCAAGGTTGCCAAAGTACTTGCCCGGCGGGCAGCAAAGCTCGCGTATTCTCGCGCAGGAGGCAAATAGATGTCTATTTTAGTTAATACCACCGTGAACGGCGACATCGCAGAATTTGTTTGCGAAGTAGACGAAACCTTAATGGATGCACTTCGCAACCGCCTGGGACTAACCGGCGTAAAAGAAGGTTGTGGTACCGGAGACTGCGGGGCGTGCAGTATTACACTCGATGGCACGCTGGTTTGTTCTTGCCTAGTGCTGGGAGCCGAAGCGCAAGGTCGCAGCGTGGAGACTGTAGAAGGTATGAGTGACGGTGCAACTCTGCACCCTTTACAGCAAAAATTCTTGGAACATGCGGCACTGCAATGCGGAATTTGCACACCAGGCTTTCTCATTGCAGCGCAAGCGTTGTTGGAGAAAAACCCCAACCCCAGCGAGCAGGAAATACGGTATGCCCTAGCCGGCAATCTATGTCGTTGTACCGGTTATGACAAGATTGTACGTGCAGTTCAAGATGCCGCGGCAACCATGAACGGAGCTAAGCGATGAATAGTGATGTGAAACTGACGAGCCAAACGTTTAAGGCCGTAGGCACCCGCCCTATTCGCCCCGACGGCATAGATAAGGTAACTGGGCGTGCTCGCTATGGTGCCGATTTCAATCTACCGGGGCAACTTGTGGGTCTAATCCTGCGTAGCGTGCATCCACACGCCACCATTAAAAAAATTGACACCGCTAAAGCACAAGCTCTACCAGGTGTTAAAGCCGTTGTGACGGCGGCTGACCTGCCCGACCTTACAGACGGAGACAAGGACTTACTCGCCGTTCTGGAAAACTCCATGGCGCGGAAAAAAGTTTACTACGATGGCCACGCGGTTGCAGCCGTTGCAGCTATCGATGCCAAGACGGCAAAAGCCGCACTAAAGCTGATTGAGGTCGAATACCGGCTACATAAACATGTCACTGATGTTGACGAAGCAATGACAGCCAAGGCACCTGTCCTACACAAAGATTGCTTTACAAAAGGCGTCAAACCTACGCCGGACAAACCTTCTAATATTGCCAATGTCAGCGAATTTGGTCACGGCAATATCAAAAAAGGTTTCAAACAGGCTGACCTAATCATCGAACGTACTTTTCGCACCGAACAAACACATCAAGGTTATATTGAACCGCATGCCTGCGTTGCGAGCGTCAGCCCTGATGGCACAGGAGAACTCTGGGTATGCACGCAGGGACATTTTGTATTCCGTCAGCAGTGCGCACTACTCATGGGGATGGACGAAGCAAAGCTTCGGGTCACCGCCTCTGAAATCGGCGGTGGATTCGGTGGCAAAACGCATCTGTGGCTAGAACCGGTTGCGCTGGCCTTGTCAAGAAAAGCGAATCGCCCAGTCAAACTCGTTATGACTCGTGAAGAGGTTTTCCGCGCCTCGGGACCCACTAGCGCCACCTCTATTGATGTCAAAATTGGCGTTAGCAAGGAAGGTGATATCACAGCAGCGGAAGCCCATCTTCGTTACTCCTCAGGCCCTTGGGAAGGCTCGTGGGCGATGCTCGGAGCAATGACGGCATTTGCTTGCTACGACCTTGAAAACGTTCGCACAGTTGGCTCAGAAGTGTTAGTCAACCGACCTAAAACCACGGCCTATAGAGCACCATCGGCGCCCATGGCGGCGTTTGCCGTTGAAAGTGTTGTTGACGAATTGGCGGCAAAAATAGGTATGGATCCCGTCGTATTCCGTATTCGCAATTCTGCGAAGGAAGGCACTCAATCCTCCTATGGCCCCGTCTATGGCCCGATCGGTATTGGCGCAACACTTGAGGCTGCCAAAAACCATCCGCACATGTCAGCGCCACTCGGCGAAAACCAGGGGCGTGGTATGGCTTGCGGTTTCTGGTTCAATTTTGGTGGACAGGCATGCACCGACCTCAATATCAACAGTGACGGCTCCGTATCTCTAACCGTTGGCACTATCGACGTTGGAGGCGCACGAGCATCGTTATCGTTGGTTGTCGCTGAAGAACTCGGTATTGACTACAGCCAGGTAAGGACAGTCATAGGCGATACCGCTACCCTGGGTTACAACGAAATGACTGACGGTAGCCGCGGAACGTTTGCCACCTCCATTGCAGCAATCCAGTCGGCGCGTAAGGCCATTGAAGAAATGAAAAAGCGGGCCGCGCAGCATTGGGATATGCCCGTCGAAGACGTTGTGTGGGAGGAAGGGCACGCAATTGCCAAGGGAAAAAGCAAGAAAAACCGCCCACCCATGTCCATTGCGGACATAGCCTCTCAAGCGGCGAAAACCGGTGGACCCATAGCGGGCCATACTGAAATGGTGGCAGATGGTGCCGGTGTTTCTTTCGCGACGCACATTTGCGATGTTGAGCTTGATCCGGAGACTGGGCTTACACGCGTCATTCGCTATACCGTTATTCAAGATGCGGGTAAAGCGGTACACCCTACTTATGTTGAGGGACAGTTCCAAGGTGGCGCAGCACAGGGCATAGGCTGGGCGTTGAACGAAGAGTACGTCTACGGTGAAAATGGTCGTTTGCAAAATCCGGGGTTTCTCGACTATCGAATACCTGTGTGTTCCGACTTACCCATGATTGATACGCAAATACTGGAAATACCAAACCCAAACCACCCGTACGGCGTACGTGGTGTTGGCGAGACATCGATCGTACCGCCATTGGCAGCCATAGCCAATGCAGTTTCAAACGCATCTGGCGTGCGCATGACTCACGTACCCATGTCTCCGCCTCGTATTTTACAGGCACTGGAAGACGCGACAACCACGTGATGCCCAGCATGATTCATTAGGTACAACTAAGATTCAACGGTATCCGTAATGGCAATAATTCATTTATGGGGCGGACTCCGCCCCGCTGTAGGCGATGCAGAATCGGTAGATATTAACGCAACAACTATCAGAGAGTTAATGACTAAGCTTGAAGAGCGCTATCCATTGATGTCACGGCATATTGAAACAGGCATTGCAGTGTCCATTAATGGAACCATTTATCAAGATTCCTGGGCGCAGACGCTACCAGCGGAAGCGGAAATTTATCTGCTGCCGCGCATCCAAGGTGGCTGATCAACCTCCCGAAGCCTTTCTAGGAAAATGAGCGTAAGTCTATTAATCGCAGGGCTTTTACTGATACTTCAGAGTCAAATATCACCTCCCGATTAACCACCTTAATGTGCGGTCGAATGCCAATAGCGGATCGAACCAGTTCTGCAATCTGTTCCGTATTGCTTATACCATTCAACTCATTTTCCGCAGAAATATGTATGATAAATTTGTCCATCGACAAAGTATCCTCAGGATTTTCATGTTCGATTCGTAGTTGAAACTCTCCAACTGACGGCACAGCCATCAACGTTGCCTCGACTACGGCAGGATTGATTAACATGCCTTTTATTTTGATGAGCCCGTCCCCGCGTGTTGGAGGCTCGACAAACCGATCGGTAGTAGCGCCGCAGTGGGGGCAAGGCTCAAGACTCTGCACGGTCAGATCACCAAGCAGGTAACGCAGTAAGATTGTACCTCGTCGATTAAGATGCGTTAGTACTGCAAGACCTCTTTCGCCGCTGGGTAAAACTTCATGTGTTTGTGCATCGACAATTTCAAAATAGAATTCATCAGGTGCAGGATTATGATAACCACTGCCGGGCTGACACTCTACGGCGCCGACTTGCATTTCGGTGGCTGCATAAGAAACATTCACTTCTGGATTCACGGCACCCAGACTTTCCAGGCGTTGTGTCATGTCATCACGCATAGCTTCGCTAACACCTTCACCTGTTATAAACGCGAATCTAATGGCTGAAAAGTCTGCTTCCTTTAATTGTGCCTGCATGATAACTCGACGCACGTAACTGGCAACGCCCCACAAAATCGTCGCACTACTACGTTCAATGCACGCAACCACCTCGTCGGTACTGGCACTCCAATGAAAGTGATCTGAGGGTCGTCCGGGCAACGGACTAACCACCGGAATTTTCATCGCATTGGCGGCGGCTATCGTTCGATGATAGGCGCCGTAGGGATGCATTGTCATTGGGCAAAGGTTTGCGACGATGTCCGTTGACCGGACTCCGCGCAACTCCAATGCACGGCGATTGGTTGTCAACGTATTGTAAAAATCATAGGTCGTTGAATGGAACGGTGTGGGTTTTCCACTGCTAGTACCGGTGGTATGCATGACATCCCAGTCGATAGTCATTGCCTTATCGAGTCCAGTTGTATCGAGTCGGAAAGCCTCTGGGTCAGCAGCGTAAACATGCTTGTCAATAACGGGGATTTTAACAATATCAGACAGCGAGCGAAAGTCGGCTCGAGCTAAACCAAGATCGTAAAATCGCTGCCGATAGTACGGATGTCTTTCAAAACACAAATCTAGCATTTGCGCAAAACGCTGTTCTTGTAGTGTTTCAATCGTACTACGCGGTTGAAAAGGCAAGTCGTGAATCATGGCTGTTTATTACGTCGGTCAAGCTTGAATACCCTAATCGCGTTATCACGAAGAAACAGCTGCTGGATTTCGGGTTTCAGTGACAGCTCATCGACTTCACGGCGATAACGGGAAAATTCCAGTACCGGGAAATCGGTGCCATACATAACTTTGTGCCGGCCGTAGGAATTTATATAGTGAACGAACGATGCCGGCCAATAACGCGGTGCATGCGCATCCGCAATGATGTAAACATTTTCATGTTTAAACGCCATGGCAATCATTTCATCTGCCCATGGGATACCAATGTGAATACCAATAATTTTAAGTTCCGGAAAATCACAGGCAACAGCGTCGAGTGTTATCGGGCGACCCACACTGCGTAGAGGACGATCTTTTGCATACACCAAAGACTGACCTACTTGCAACATAATTGGAATATCAAGCTCAACGCATTTAGCATAGAAAGGATAATAACGCGCATGATCAGGGGCCAATTCGAACCAGTGAGGATAAAGATGCGCGCCAATAAATCCATACTCTTTAACTGCTCTTTCCAAAGCCCGTACGCCAGACATCCCTTCAGTTGGGTCAATGCCAGCAAGACCATAAAACTGTGCCGGATACTGCTGCACGGCGTTGTGCACCAACTCGTAAGGCAAATGCCAGCTACCCGGCAATCCAATTTGTCCAGTTTTGTTGGCCACTAGAAAAGCCCTCTCAGTGCCGGCGTCATGCAGCATCTGAATCATCTGTTCGTATTCGTACCCTTGCGCAACACTTGAGTCGCGGCGAAAGGTTTCTTGATGAAACGTCTTCCCCCATTCGGGTCGCATCGCTACGATTTCTGGTGTATGCGGATTAACTACGGTATCGATGGCAAGAATATCGTGATCACTCATAGAAACACTCCGTCGGTTAACGTACTACTCGTTGTAAACCGAATTAAAGATTCATCGAACGGCCAATCAGATCCAGCTGAATCTCGCTGGAGCCTTCGCCAAATGTGTAGAGTCGCGCATCTCTCCAATAACGCTGCATGTCGCTGTCCGAGGAATAACCTCGGCTGGCCATTATTTGCATACCTTCATCAGTCACTTGCTTGAGAGCTTCGGTTGTCGCCCATTTGGCCATAGCCGCTTCACGTTCGCACGGCGCACCGCTATCGATCATCCAGGCAAGACGATAGGTCAATAAACGCGCCTGATCGACTTGTGTTTGCATGCGTGCCAATCGATGGCGAATACTCTGAAACTGACTGATAGGCCGTCCAAACTGTACACGGTCACGTGCATGTTCCGCCGCCAGATCAACGCAAGCCTGGGCCGTGCCGGTAACTGCCGCAGCTAAGCCGGTGCGTGCATAAAATAGTGTAGAACGTAACGCCCGAAAACCTTCGCCAACGTCACCGAGCAGTTCATCAGTGGGTACGAATACTTCGTCGAATGCTACTTCCCACGTTAATGAACATCGGTTCCCTACTTTCTCAAGCGGCGTCATCGATACACCTTCAGCATCCGGCGGTATCATTAGTAAGGAAATACCACCACTTCCACTTTTTTGCTCGCCAGTTCGACAGGCAACTACCATGCGGGTAGCGGCCTCTGCACCGCTGATCCAGATCTTGCGCCCGTTAACTCGCCAGCCATCGGATTCAGGGTGCGCTCGAGTAATGACCGCACCAGCATCACTGCCAGCACCTGCTTCGGTTAATGCCAAAGCAAAGCTGCCTTCACCGCTTAACAAAGTAGGCAAGTAGCGCTCTCGCTGGCTTGCCGACCCTGAGCTCAACAGCGTTTGAATACCAAAACACGCGACCCGATTTAACAACAGGGCGGCCATCGTCGCATGATATCCAAGACGTTCCTGAACTAATGCAAGTGTCTGCCAATCGGATCCACCACCTCCCACTTCGGCTGGTGTAGCAAGGCCCAGCAACCCCATATCCCCCATCAGAGGCAAAAGAAAATACGGAGGCTCGGCGGCCGCATCTCTACGACGTACCTCACTGCTCGGCAAATGCTGTTCCATAAAACGATCAACGCTATCGAGTAGTAAGCGTTGTTCTTCTGTAAGACTAAAATCCATAAAAACTACCGTTTGACCGGATGCCATCTCGAGATTACGTTATAAGGCTGAGTTAATAAAGCGTATATTTTTGCAACAGCAGGAGTCTGTGCGGCAGACTCCTAGGGGTTAAGTATGACAACTCACTGTAATATAGTAGTAATTGGTGCTGGTGCTAGTGGCGCTGCAGCAAGCTGGCGTTTGGCATCCAAATCCTAATGTAGGCAAACTCCCTGTTGACTACCCTATTGATGATTCACAATCTGCAATAAAACCATTGCTTTTCAGCGGCGTTGGCGGCAGCACACATCATGTGGTCTTGTCACATCCCAAGATTTCACGCAGAAGATTTTACGATGCGTACTCACGACGGTGTTGGTAATGATTGGCCGCTGTCCTTGTCATATATCGACGTCTACTATGATGTCAACGAAACTATGATGGGAGTTGCCGGACTATGCGGCAATCCCAGCTATAACGGTTCTCATACATCGGCAATTCGCACTCCTCCGGCACCACTGGGAACAGCCAGATTGAAGATGGCGTCAACCTTCGATGAACATGGCTGGTCATGATAGCCAGCTGATTTGGCTATTCGCACCAGTACCGATAGTACAAGTGCTTTGAACTGCAATAATTGTGGGCCTTGCGAACTACAATGCCCCCACCAAGCCAAAGCCAGTGCGACACAGGGTATTGGCCCGCAGCGCTAAAAATCGGGGTATAACTCTGTACGGGTGCTGGCGTATTCAATATAGAAACAGACAAAAAATCCTGTGTTAAATGCGTGCATTACTACGATCGCGACTCAAAAATATAAATGCTAGATAAATCCGCTGTGTTTCTAGCAGGCAATTGCATTGGCTCTCCTCGTCTTCTACTCATGTCCCCCGATTAACACCATCAAAATGGCTTAGCAAATGGGTCAGGGCTAGTGGTTAAGCGATTGATGTTGCACCTGCTCGCTAGAGTCACTGGACGATTTGAACAAGCCCAATTGGGTCACCGAGGCATTACCACAGGTAGTTGGGTATCACACCATTTCTATCGCAGTGATCCAGCGCGCGGATTCCACCGAGGTATCAAACAGCAACTGCCAGGCATACAGGGGCCAGCATCAACGGCCAATGGCAGCCTTGACCGGCGAATGCCATAGGGCTAGTCAGCATCATTAACAGTGTCAGCAGTGGTTCGACCATTGCGCTAGCTGGTCCATCTATTCTGATGATTTACCTGAGGAGTCTAACCGGATCGAATTAGAATACGTACACTGCGACAGCCACGGACTACCGCACGTGCCAGCGAGGCTATGCGTGCTGCTGGTGCCAGTGAGTTGATCGTACATTCAACTATTGCGGACGCAGGGTTTCACCTGATGGGCACTTGCTCTATGGGTCATGATCGCGACACGTCGATCGTTGATCGCTGGTGTGAATCACATGATTGCAAAGGATTGTTTGTTATCGATGGAAGCACCTTTGTCACAGCCGCCGCTGTGAACCCGACAAACACTTCACTGGCGTTGCGGGCTTCAGACTACCTGCATAAAACAAGACAGGAACGATAATAAGCAATGACAAGTTAGCACTAAAGTATTATTTTTTCCGTAGTTTTTCACTTTTTAGTAGTTGCTATCTATTTAGCAGTTCGGTATATATATTCCATTGAATAGGTTTTGGAATAGTGGATGTTAGGCTCAATTGCCGAATCAACTTCTGTCTCATCCTGCTCTATGCATGGTGAGAATCTACTCGAACGGGCAAGACGCTTGTGCGAGATAGAGCCTCCTGCTCGTCGTTGGACGCGCAAGTCACTTACGGCCGCTCAAAATAATTTATCGTACTCTCTAGATTCAGAAACACATCAACGTATCGATGATGCCATTGTATTTGCCAGACACAATGGCTTAAACGCCGATAACATAGAGCAGGAAGATTTCCGACTACCCGAATTTGCTAAACACATCTCCAGCTTACGCGAACAACTGGATACCGGCTGCGGTTTTGTTGTAATACGAAATATTCCGGTAAACCGCTACGCAGATGATATAGATGCATCGGAAATCATCGCTTGGGGATTGGCGAATTATTTTGGACGGCCTCTGCGGCAAGGAATCACTACAGACAGACGAATGTTTTCGGTCACCGATCAAGGCAGCACGAATAACGACCCCACGCGCATCGGTGCCAGCTCCAAACGATCTGCCATGCACTCCGATAACGGCTGTCTCGAGCCACGCCCACCCTGTTACATCGCATTGATGTGCGTAGAGTCTGCAGCAAAAGGCGGTGAAAGCAGGCTAATCTCAGCGCGAACACTTTTTTCTATTATTGATCAAGAAAGGCCTGATTTATTGCCGATATATTTTGAACAATTTGCCTTTCGATCTCCACAATTACATGTCTGGCCCAGTGGCAAACCGTATATTCACAAACCCATTTTTGAAATCTCTCATAACGAGCTTCGTGTGCACTATGCCCGCGTCATGATCGAGCCCGGCATGGAAATGGCCGGCACGCCTCTCACTAGCGGGCAGCTCGAAGCGCTTGACTACCTCGATACCGTACTCGATCGCGACGTTCTCTGTTATCAGACGCAACTTGAGAGCGGTCACATGCTGGTTATCAACAACGTAGTGATGTTGCACGGGCGAGAGGCGTTCAGCCCAGAGACCGGGCAACATAGATTACTAAAACGCATCTGGATGCGACGACGTCACCTAACGCCAGGTGACGACCCAATGGCTCTGGATCTTGAGGAGTTTGACCAACATGAAATTTGAGGCCCGCATCGATTCGTTGGATGGCACCTCGGAATCCAGATCATTCGACGTAGCGCGCATGTATAACTTCGGATCTGCAACACGTGATCCGAACACGGCAACTGCGCACCAGCAGGAAGTTGCGAAATCGGGAATCTATATCGCCTTAGCCGTACCGGCACCGCGCATCTACCCCATTGCTCCGCACGCGCTTACCAGCGAAGACACACTCGGCGTGCAATGCGATCAAACTTCGGGGGAAGTAGAAATTGTTATGGTCGTCAGTGATCAGCTTTATGTCGGCGTCGGCAGTGATCACACCGATCGAGCCATCGAAACCCAATCCATCCTAGCCAGTAAACAAGCCTGTGCGAATCATATCGCACCGATTCTATGGCCGTATAATGAGATTCGTGATCACTGGGATGATTGCGTGATGCGTAGCTGGGTCGATGGCAGGCTTTATCAGGATGTAGGCGTTAGCGCGTTCTTAGAGCCGGAGGCCATGATTGCACTGTTGCGCGAACGGGTCTCCAACGTACCCGAAAGGGATATTGTTGTTTACAGCGGCACCATAGTCAGTGTCGATAAACAGCTTGGATTCGGTCATCAATGGCGATATCAAATGGATGATCCGATATCAAAACGCACTATTGATGCGCGATATAATGTGACAAACCTACTCGATGAGGTCAAGGAGCCTTATCGCGTTCCGTTGTTTAACCCTCAACCGGACAAGGCGTAATAATATTTATACCTAAGCCAAGTATATAAAACGTCCGGCCATTTCACACTGTAGGAAGGGAGTAAAGTACGCATGCAATTGGTTAATTCGAAATACTTGCGGCGATGGAGTGTTTGTGCTGCTAGTACATTAACGCTACTGGCTGGTGCAGCCGTCGCCGAGACGCTAATAGTCGCGTCTCCACAGGTCCCAGAAGGATTTGATGGTGACGCGCTGAAAGCTCACACACAAAACGTAGTTGTGCAGACTTACGAAAATTTGGTGGTGTACGCCAAACAGACTATAGACGGACGAGAAGTTCTAGACCCAGCCAATGTAGAGCCTCATTTGGCCGAAAGCTGGACGGTGCATGACGATGGTATTCGCTACATATTCAAACTTCGCGAAGGTATCACGAGCCCTCAAGGCAATGAGCTAACCGCTGATGATGTTGAATGGAGCTGGGCGAAATCATTTGCGCAAAAACGCACAGGTAATTTTATCGCCAGAGTTTCCAACGTCGCAGGTGTTAAAGCGATTTCCAAGTATGAGGTTGAATTTACGCTATCCGCGCCAAGTTCAATATTCTTAAAAGCTCTCACGCTATACGTGCCGGGCATCTACGATAGTACTGAGACCAAAAAGCATGCAACCGCTGAAGATCCTTGGGCTCTCAAATGGATGCAGTCGAATACTGCAGGATTTGGCGCCTACCATCTTGAAAGTCTGAAACCAGATGACGCCGCGGTATATGTATCCAATAAGAATTATTTTGGCGAACAACCCTACTTCGATAAAGTCATTTACAAAGAAGTCCCATCAGAAGCCAGCCGCGTCACACTTTTAAAGACCGGCCAGGTACACCTCATCGACCGACCTTCTATTCAAAAAGTGGTCGATTTACAAAACGATAAAAACGTTAGAGTAGATCGAGCCGGCGGCCGTTCCATTGCCTCAGCGCGAATGAATCCTACCTGCAAGCCGTTTGACGATGTTCGTGTAAGGCAAGCGGTGAATTATGCGGTAGATAAAGACTCACTGAATACAGCGGTATTCGCAGGACAAGGGGATCTTGCCAAATCTATCGTCCCTCCCATCGTAGATGGTTACAACCCGAGTTACTTCAAGTATGACTACAACCCGGAGAAAGCCAAAGAATTGCTCGCTGAAGCCGGCTATCCAGATGGCATCAAAGAGCCAATAGAATTGCTCTACTCTGACGCATTCTGGCATCAGGAACCCATAGCGATACAAGTTGCCGATCAACTAAAACGTGTTGGTATAAACGTAAAACCTGTGCGTATTACCACATCAGAAATGCGAGCCAAAGGCTCCCCTAAAGAAATGAGCATGTGTTTCTTTACCTGGGAAGATGGGCCGATCGTTTTAGATCCGGTTTACTCTATGTTTTTAATGTCTCACTCAAAAGGCGTATCTAACCGAGCGGCATACAACAACCCCAGAGTGGATGAGTTGATTGATATGGCTCGTCAGGAGCTTGATGCTACTAAGCGCATCGGCATGATGAACGAAGCACAAAAACTATGGGTAGAAGACGCACCTTGGATACTAACAGTTTATCCAGCAACGTTCGAAGCCATGGCCCCAAACATTCACGGATGGGTTCACTACCCTGACGAACATGAGCGTTGGAAAGAACTAAGCGCAGAGTAATAAGCTCGAGAGTAAAGCTAGCCCGGATAATTCAAGAATTATCCGGGCTAGTACACAATCAGCCGGATAAGCTATTGCTTATCCGGCTTTATTTTAATTCAGACGGTCTGATTAACTACTTGTGAATTTCACCTGGTTTTTGTTACGCCGATTCATCATGGTAATTCCGTTGATGATCGGAATCGTCTTTGTCACGTTCATGCTGATTCGTATCGGTGGGCTTGACCCCGTCGGACAACTTGCCGGCCCCACAGCCACGGCCGAAGAGTTCGACATGATCCGCGCTGAGTTGGGTCTCGACCAACCGCTGTGGAAGCAATTCGGTATTTACCTGTCCAATGTTATTCAGGGCGATCTAGGTGAATCCTGGTTATCTAACCGGCCTGTATTGGATGATCTACTGGCGCGAGCACCTATCTCGTTAGAGTTGTTGTTATGGGGCGTGGGTCTCGGAGCGTTAGTCGGCATACCCGTAGGGCTTAGAGCAGCGTTCAAACCAGATGGGTGGTTTGATCAAGTGAGCCGATTTCTGTCCTTGTTTGGTTTTTCCATTCCAACCTATTGGCTCGGACTTGTCATGCTGTTTGTTTTCTTCTATCTCTTGCGCTGGGCCCCGCCTGGCATCGGTAGAATGAGCCTGATGGTCTCGACACCAGAAGTGTTTACCGGTATATACAGCATCGATGCATTGATAGAAGGCAACTGGAAAGCTTTCCGTTCAGCAGTTTCCCATTTGGTGTTACCCGTGGCATGCATGGCGATCATATCCGCCGCACCCATTATTAAGCATACCCGAGCCATCGCTCTGGAAGTTCTCTCGTCCGATACCGTGCGTTATGCGCATGCATCAGGGTTACCTCCTAGCGATGTTCGTCGCATAGTTTTACGTAACAGTGCAACTCCGGTAGTAACGTTTATAGGCACTGAACTAACCGGATTAGTTGGCACTATGTCTCTTATTGAATATGTTTTTGCTTGGGGCGGTGTTGGACAATACGGGTTGAACGCCATTATAAACGGAGATTTTACTGCCGTTCAGGCTTACGTGATGATGCTTGCCATTTTTTCCGTGGTGGTTTTTCTTATTGTTGATTTAGTCGTTTATTTAATCGAACCCCGAGCGGAGCTCCAATGAGCACATCCAGTGGGAAAGACTCAAGCGCTGTTGCCAACACGGCTGTAAACGAAACTCCGTACTCAGCTCGGGAACGAATTGTCGGCATTGCCAGAGTGAGCCCAACAGCCACCATTGGACTGCTCATCATCGCTTTTTTTGGCATCCTTGCTGTGTTTGCGCCAGTACTAATGCCATACGATCCTGAATTAGTCTATGCACAACGCGTATTAAATGCCCCGTCAAAAGATCATTGGTTCGGCACTGATGGCAACGGCATGGATGTATTTTCACGTGTTATCTACGGTGCGCGCTTTGGCTTTAGCATTGCTATTCCCGCGGTCATTATTTCAC
>JBLHWG010000037.1:0-22912 GCA_047629055.1 Halioglobus sp. | reverse complement strand
GCAAAATATCACCCGAATCATTACCCCACGGCTTAATCAGTCCGCGCCACGCTCCAGACCATAGTGGGTTGCTGTCCTGTAACTGATCGAGTCTAGTCAACATAACGTGAATTCCGGCAGACTCCAAAGCATCAAAGTGGACTGAGGCCAGCCCGCCATAAACCGTGTTGATGGGATCACTAATGACAATGATGTCCATATCCGGATGTCGTTGCTTCTGTTCAACCAGAACTCGGGTGAATTCTGAGGACAAAGCCCTGTGATTCTCAGTCAGGGGACCTTGCCACTGATTAAACAGGAACATATCCAAGACGATAAGGTTAGTTGCCGCTTGAATCCCGTCAATAATCCCATCAAACAAGGTTTGTGATAACTGTCTCGTTCCCTCCTCCAACCAGCTTGAATCATTAAAAACCGAATATCAGAGATTGGACGCTCTGGACTCAACATACCCACCGCCTGCGGCGCCGGAACAAACGCTCTGATAATAGCTGAGGCACCTACATAGATAAATATGACCAACAACCAAAATTTCAGGCCCCAGGGGAATTTGTATAGCTTCTTCACACTGACCATTTAATGACTCTCGACTTTCTTTGAATTAAAACTACTTCACAATTCAATTTTGGTGAATTGATACAATCTCGCCACCGAGTTATTACTGATGTTTGCAGGATTAATCATGTTTTTACTGAATAAGCCGTCAAACACTAAACAGCCATGCAATTTTCATAGAACAACATTAAGCAACTACGAACGAATTGATGGAATTTGATCCTCAGCAGTTACTGAGACAACTCCTATACTCAATGCGTCTTGCGGCAAGGCCAACGACGACGGATCACGTTTAGATGAAAACTTTGAATTACCCACCTGCCGGAGCCCCTATGCAGGGATATGCGACAGTACCAGCCACCAGCGACGCAAAAGAATACCTTAGCTTGCTGCTACGCCACAAATTAGGCCTGTTGCTTACGCTTCTGCTTGGACTTGGGTTGGCGTGGCTGTACCTGATCAGTACCGAGAAAATCTACGAAACATCAGCTTTACTTGAGGTTAATCAGGAAGATAACTACTTCAACGATGGGGGCGCCCAGCCAGATTGGAATGCGCCTGGCATCAAAGAAGAAGCCAATCTGCTCCAATCAAGACGTGTATTGAGTCCAGTCGTTGACATATTCAATTTGCGGACTCAGGCAGAGCCAAAGCAAATTCCAGTGCTTGCAGCGGTAACTCAGCGCATTCCCGTACTCGCCCAATTGCTCGCGGACTTCAGCTATACCAATTCCTATGCTTGGAGCGATGCCTCAATTGCGGTGACAGAATTTACAGTACCGCGGCGCCTGGAAGACGTCGAATTAACGGTGACCGTGCTTAGCGACAGCGAATATAGCCTAAGCGATGGAGACCAAATTCTGATTGACCGTGCAGCCGTTGGCGATCAGATTGCCGTGGAATTCAGCAATCAGGGCCCTCTGATTGTTCAAATTAACGACATAAGAGCCACGGAGGGCATTCAGTTTTCTCTAATACGCAGCTCCTTACAGTCGGCTGTGACATCTTTGCGCTCAGAGCTCTCCACCGAGACCACTGACAGCAAAACACGCATGATTATCGTGAAATTGCGTGGACCGGATCCCATACACATAGCAGATCTTACAAACGCCATTCTTGCAGAATACACCAGCGTTAAACTGGGATCACAAAATAGATCATCAGACGCAGAACTTCTCGTGTTTGAAGAACAACTACCCCGAGTAGAGGCTGAGTTGCGTGCCGCTGAGGTTGCACTCTCCGAATTCCGTCGTAACTCAAACTCGTTTAACCAGGATACCCAAATTAACTTCAAGCTTGCTCAATTAGACAAACTTGAGACCGATCTACTTGAAAATGAAGTCGAGCGAGATGATTTATTGAAACGCTACACCGTAAATCATCCAACGCCTAAACGTTTGCAAAAGGCCATCGATGTACTCAACGATAAAATCCAACAGGTTCGAGGCACCATTCGAAGTGCGCCTAACACCCAACGCGAGCTGGCTATTCTTGAGGATGAGTTAGATACAAAACGCAATTTATTCATCGAAATCAGCGAAAAACTGCAAAAATTGAAATTAGCCAACGTCGGCAATGTGGGTGAAGTACAGATTATAGATGACGCATTACCGCCTAGAACGCCCGTATCCCCGAGCACGCTTCTAGCGATCGCTGGCGGCACTTTAGCGACTTTGTTTTTGTACACCCTCTACCTGACGCTTCGCTCAGCGCTGTCTACCGTAATCAGCGATCAGGACTCTCTAGAGCGCGCGTCAGGTCTGCCCGTTTTTATGAACATACCCAAAAGCTCAGCTCAACGGCGCATCGGTAGTCCAGTGACGGTAGATCCTCGCAGACTACTTCCCGGGGCAGACCCAGACGCTGCGTCGAAGGCCATTTCGAGTAATGTCCTTGCGCTATCGAAGCCTGAGGATTACTCCATCGAAAACCTGCGCGGATTACGCAGCATGCTTGAAGACTTAATGGCAGAAGCAAACAACAATGTCCTAATGTTCACCAGTCCTTTGCCAAGTATGGGCAAATCTTTTTTAAGCCTTAACCTGGCGGTACTGGTTGCGCAAACCGGCAAGAAAGTTCTACTGATAGATGCAGATTATCAACGAGGTCAGCTCCACAAGTCCCTCGGTCTTCCGTCAGGTCCTGGATTACCAGAGGTTGTTCGTGGTAAAAGCGAGTTGAAAGAAACCGTTAAACCAACATCGATACCTAACTTGTATTGTATTGCTCGCGGTTATTCAGGCGGCAATGGTTCAGAAATTCCGAGCGATAAGGAATTCGGCGCTTTCCTGGACGTGGTTGCGCCTAGATTTGACATTGTCATAATCGATACCCCACCGGTTCTTAGCGTGTCCACCGCCGCGTCCCTGGGTAAGCATGCAGGGTCTACAATAATGGTGGTCAAGGAAGGCGAAGTAAAAGAACCACAGCTAAACGAAGCATTGAAACGACTCACATTTTCTGGAGTGCGAGTGAGCGGTTGCATTATGAACGGTTCCTCCACGCCAACGCCAAAGCACTATACTTACTACCGCGAACAGCTAGATTGATTAGAATTACATGAAAAAGTGTCAACAACCGTTAATTGGCCCCATTTTTTGACGGTTAGGTGCCAACGTGAAAGTTTACCCACGGTAGAATTACCGAATGAGATCGACGTCACAAGTACAGATCACTTGTTACGTTAATATCGGTACCACTTACTAAATGGCAACGTAGCCGACAAGATCATCTGCCAAAATATAGATGGTTTTTAAAACAAGAAAAATAAGGAGAAGTACGGTGCCGAGTGCCAACATATCCACCAATAATAAAAACAAAACGGTAGTTGACCAAATTAGCGCCAATGCAGCGACCATGGATATTGGTCGTGTTGATGCAAAACATTGGACGTCACTAGTTACTAGCGGCGATACAGACTCCCTTGAACCGATTGCAGGGTTTGGTGCTGCGCTCAAAAGACTCGAAGACTTTGTCCTAGGATCTATTGCCCTTGCTATCCTTTTCCCTCTAATGGCTCTGATCTCCATTGTCGTAAAGCTCGACAGCACAGGCCCTGCACTTTATTGCCAGGCCCGAAGTGGCAGAAACAACGCCATCATCAAGGTTTATAAATTTCGCTCCATGTACCAAAATGGAGGCGCAACCTTCATACAAGCTGAGAAAGATGATCCACGAATCACACGAATAGGTGCTTTCCTTCGGCGTACTAGCCTTGATGAGTTGCCGCAACTGTTCAACGTGATTCAAGGAACAATGTCACTAGTAGGACCCCGCCCTCATCCTCTAAAGCTCGATGAAGACTTCAAATATGTGATCCCTGCCCTGAACTCGCGATACTGTGTAAAACCCGGAATCACCGGTTGGGCACAGATCAACGGATTCCGAGGCGAAACGCGACTGGTTAGCGACATGGTTTCAAGAATTGAACACGATCGTCATTACGTTAAGAACTGGAGCATCTTTATGGATATTAAGATCCTCGTTCTCACAGTCTTCAAAGGATGGACCCACAAGAACGCTTATTAATAACCACCTAACTAACCTATTTAGCCAAATCAGGCCCTTAAGGGGCCTGATTTGGTTGTAAAACTTGAATTTTAGTCGCGATGCAAGATCATGCTACTGCAGTTATTCTTGTGTTCTGCCGCTATTCTCAATTGATCCTTTCGCAGGAAGTTGCTCCAGTGTGGTGTTTAGACAAGCTGGGTTCAGTGCCATATCGAATTTTTCAAGACCCCCATTTTCCAGAACATGGCCAATAACGACTCAAAAACGACAATACAGACGGTAAATCACGAGCTGACAAAACAGACTCTATTGGGTTTTTTTGCCCACCCTGGGACTCTAGAAGAGTACCTAGCGCTTACGCGGCACAGCATCGAGCAATCTCAGCCCAAAACGGTGCTTTACCACAACCTACACTCGCTCTACAGTTACTTCACAGACAATTCACTCCGCGAACACTATCAAAACACCACCGTCTTGGTAGATGGCATGCCCGTAATATGGCTCATGCAATTATTTGGCATTTCCGTGTCTCGAAGCCACAGAATCACCTATGTCGACTTCATCATACCTTTGATGGAAATGGCACGAGACAACGACTGGACTGTATTTCATGTTGGACAACAATCTGCTGTCCAACAAGACGCTTTGGATATTATTCGCCATGATCTGCCTGGAATCGATATTGTGGGCTACGATGGATACTTTGATCAAAGCCCGCAAAGCACAGAAAGTCTGGCGGTTATCGACCTTATAAACGGTGCCAAAAGCGATATTGTTCTGATCGGCTTCGGAGCCCCTAAGCAGGAAGCATGGATTCACGCTCACCGTGGCCAGATAAACGCTGGTATTTTATTTTCTTGCGGAGCTTGCATGGAATACGTTGCCGGCGCTGTTAAAACACCGCCACGATGGATGGGAAGAACAGGATTGGAATGGACTTTCCGACTCTTCGAAAATCCTAGGCGGTTTGCTTTCAGATACTTGGTAGAACCCGTGCTTCTCGGCTGCATTTTACTTTACAACGGTATTGGTAATTTAGTTCGTGGAAAGAGAGCCTAGGGTATGACTACTAAGGCTATGACTCCAGTTTCCAAAATTTTTGCCAAAGGCAAAGAACTGGTGTCATCACGTCTGTTTCTATCCGTTGGTGCACAAGGGCTTGTCAGCGGATTCCATTTTGCGCTTAATCTTTTATTGCTGCGCCTTGTAACACCTTTTGACTATGGAATTTTCGCGTTCGCATTTGTGCTAGCGATGTTCGCGTCCGCCATAAACAATGCGTTGATTTCTACACCTCTAACGGTTTACACACCCGTTATAAAAAACCCGTCTGAAAGGGCCCAACAAGAGGCCATGTTTAGTACGCTAAATATACTGTTATTCGTGCTGCTCTTGCTTGCTGGCGTGATCTATTCCACTAGCGCCAATCTGGATAGCGATATCTCGCTAGCTGTCACCGCGTTTGTTGCGATTTACTCAGCAAGGCACTACAGTCGCAGCGCAGGGTATGCTCGTATGCGGCCACTGATCACGGCCACTGGAGATTCCGTGTACGTTGTTGCAGGCCTCTTGATAGTGCTCACTCTGCTGCTAACACAAGACAAGCTCGGTATAACCTCTATTCTCTACGCCATCGCCGCTGCCAACCTTGCGGCAATGATCGTTGAACGCACTCTTCTTCATGGCAATACCCGTAAATGGCTATCGTTTGGCCGCCTCAATACCTACGGAGCTGTCTGGTTACAGTCCCGCTGGGCCTTGGTGGGCTCACTGACTACCCTGTTTTTAGCTCAGGCTCATAGTGTCATCATTACCTCAACCAACGGTCCAAATGCCTATGCTCCTCTAGCTGCCGGATTTGTCTTGTTCGGTCCTGTGCGCGTCGCCCTTCTCACTTGGCAAAATATGGTGAAACCCGAACTCGCTGTAGCGCTGTCCGAATCTCGCGAAGACGCCGTTAGGATCCAAATCAAAACAACAACCTTATTGATGGCTGGTGCCGTGTTGGCTATGGGTCTTTTTCTATGGATAGCTTGGCCATTGATTCACAAATTTCTATATGCAAAACAATATGCCGATCAGCCCATGGCCTATATTGTTGGGCTGTGGTCTGTAATCACGTTATTCGCTGCTAGCTACAACGCACCGGCTGCAGCATTACAAGCGATGAGAGATTTCAAAGTGCTTGCCATTGCCAGTATCTACGGCGCCTTGCTCAGTGGCGTTATGGTCGCCGTCATACTCTATTACTATCGCCCTGAAAACACATTACTGGGAATCCTTGCTGCAGAAGTGTTCATGGCAATTTATCTAACATACACCCTCTATTCGCGGCTCAGAATCCCCTCTGTTCATGGAGCAACATGAATACGGAACCGCCGAAAATAATCCTGTGCATTTGCACTTATCGTCGCCCAGATGGTCTGCGAAAATTACTTGAAACGCTACCTGAGCTTGAAGGTGCGTCCAACCTGGAAATCGTTGTAGCCGATAATGATGCTGGTCAAGACGGTCTGAGCGTTTGCCAGTCTCTGGATAAGGACTACCCGTATCCAGTACATACTCTGTGTCAACTCGAACCGGGAATATCCGCTGCACGAAATTCCGCAACCAATGAAGCATTAAGGCATGCACCTGATCTAGTCGCTTTTCTGGACGATGACGAATGGCCTGAATCGCAGTGGCTCTCAGAACTCATACGAATTCAGTCACAGCACCAGGTGGATGTCGTTGGAGGACCTACACGCCCTGTATTCCCAATCGGCACAGCCGATCACTTATTGCAAAACCCTTACTTCGGCGCTGACATGGGCTTCCCTGATGGCAGTGAGTGCCAACTTCAGGCAGGGGGTAATTTTATAATTCGAGCCAGTGTCTTGCAAACCATGGCACCGGTTTTCTTTCGGCCTGAATTTACTCAGTCCGGTGGAGAGGATCTCGCATTTTTCACACAACTAGCGCAACAAAGGTACTCCATGCGTTGGGCGGCAAACGCCATCGTGCATGAACCCGTACCGGCCTCCCGTCTGCGACCAGATTGGATGAAACATAGAGTGGTAACCACCCACAATTCTCGCGTCAGAGTTATGCAGCTGTTACAACCCGGTTTAAGCGCAACTCTTACGCGTTGTACAAAGACCGTAGGTTTAGGTGTATTTGCTACAGCTTTAAGTTGTTTATCGTGGGCCTCTCCAGTTATCGCAGACAAAGCTCAACAGCTACGCTGGAAATTTCAAGGTAAGTTGGGAGCTCATCTAGGGCGAATACACATACGTAGCGAGACGTACTAATGCAGCCACGATTCTCAGTTGTTATTCCTACATACAACCGTTCTTTATTGGTACTCGATACGCTGCGTTCGTGCTTTGAACAGACATACCCTGAGATTGAAATCGTTATTATTGATGACGGTTCAACAGACGATACGCTTGAGGTTTTGGCAGCTATCGACGACCCAAGACTGGTCGTAGTTCATCAGGAAAACGCTGGGCCTGCAGCTGCGCGAAATCACGGTATGAGAGTAGCAACAGGTGATTACATCGCGTTTCTAGATTCCGATGATTGCTGGTACCCCGAGTTTTTAGAAGCAGCAACTACTGAACTGCAAACACACGGAGACGTACTGATATATGGCCAAATTATCGTCGATAGAGGTGTTGGGCGTTATTGGGTAAAACCTGATCGAGCACTAGGCTACGAAGAGCCTATTTTCGATTTTCTCTATGTGCATGGTGGGTTCATTCAAACCAGCACAATGATCATTCCAAGAAAGCTTGCCGAGCAAGTTCAATGGGATGAAGCAGTTACGTTCGGAGACAATGACCAATTCGCCATTGACTGTTGGAAAACAGGCATCAGCTTTCATATGATGCCTCGTCCGTATACGCTCTATGCAGACATTATCAGTGAAGATGCGTTGTCGCAGTTGCCAATCTATGCAGGGCAATCAGAAAAATACACCAATTTTTTTAGCTGGATGGCCACACAGAAATCGCAAATGTCGCCCAAAGCATGGGCAGGTTTTCGCGCTGGCTTCGAAAGCGTAGGACTCGCACGCTCAGCTCCATTGAAGAGCTTTTCTCTCCTGTGGATAGGTTACCGAGCAGGTGCTATCAGCCCTTTGGGTGTCGTCAGACAAAGTATTCAGAATCTATTTCCTAGATTTTACCGACGCCTTGTCGATCAATATGTACAAAGGCGCGGTCTATCGGTTGAGAATGCCCGATCGCTCACCCACAAGAAGACTTCGCCACCCTGATGCTAAATACGCTTCATGCCCCCTATAAAACATCGCTGATGGCGGTGCTTATATTGGTATTGACGCTACTTCAGGGAAGCAGTTTCATACTGACAATGGCCATGCGATCGCCATTGGCCAGTGAATTTGCCGTATCCATGGTTACTGTTGCATGGTTATCAATGTACCTCATAGCAACCGTTGGCCTAATCGCCTCATCAGGTCTTAACTGGGGTACCTGGATGGTGCGTTACAGACTGCCGCTCACTATCATTGTAGCGGGCACCTGCTTCTCAGCATTATGGTCCATGGATTCAGTTCTTAGCGCGGAGCGCTCAGTCCACCTTTTGGGTACAACATTTGTTGCCGTGTACATAGGCTTCAGTCTGCCACTTACAAAAATCCTGAAAACAAGCGCAACGGTCCTGGGACTGCTCATGGTCGCGTCAATAATAGTGGCCTTGGCATATCCCTCTATTGGCCAGGTAGAGTACGAAAACACAATCGTTTGGGCGGGTGTATTGGCATCCAAGAATACCCTGGGCTTTTGGTCTGCCATCTCTGTATTGTTGCTTGTGAGCATTTGCTTCTGGCAGATATCCACTAAGGCCAGAACCCTCTATTTGATCTTGGCGACGGCCTCCGTTGTATGTTTGTATTTCAGCCAATCCGCAACCTCACTGTTAGCACTGTTCGCTGCCGCCACCGTCATGATTTACCTACATATCGCGTTCAGCCTCAGATTAGGTCTGATTTCAATGATGGCTCTGGGTGTTCTGGTCGCGGGCCTGGCGGGTGTCACATTTCACTTTGTCGACACGGCCGAACTCATAGGCAGATCAGGCGACTTAACCGGGCGCGCTGATGTGTGGGCACAAACCTGGCAGTTAATACTAAACAGACCTTGGACGGGATACGGATATGGCACCATCTGGTTTCCGACCGATGGCAGCTTATGGATACAAAAAACGCTTACTGATTTTACGTGGACGGTCTATCACGCTCACAACGGGTTCATGCAAATCGCTTCAGAAATAGGCTTACCTCTGGCCACACTAACGATGATCATGATCATTCAACAAGTTATTGAGATCATCTACTGCCAATACCAACGTCAACAACCAGGTGTACTGTTTGTACTGGGTTTTATGGTGGCACTATTACTGAGCAACTACTCCGAAGCCCGTTTGCTCATCAATAGAGACCTTTGCTGGATCTTTTTCGTAGCCTTGCCGATTAGCATGTTGCAGAAAATCACCTTGCATCAATCTCGCTCAGGAGTATTTAGATTTCGCACCGCATTACCTACTTATAACAAAGAAAAACTCAAAGTCGCTACGGAACGTCTGCAACACCGTCGCTTTCTTAAAAAACAGCTGTCTAAACGACGAGAGCTAACGGTTGTCGACGTACCTAAGCACAAAACGACAGCTACACCGACTCGTCCAGACAAGACCATCAATGATCGATACGTCAATAAAAATGGTCAAGCCGCGATACAACGTAAAATAACCAAGCGGCAACGCAAGGCAGGTTGAGGATATTGAATTGAAGAAAACAATTTTAGTGACAGGTGGTGCTGGTTACATAGGTTCACACATGGTGCGCCTGCTCGATCAGCAAGGGTTCGATGTTGTCGTTTATGACAATCTGGAGCGAGGTAATCTAGATGCTGTTACAGCCGGAGAACTGGTTGTCGGCGACTTACATGACACGCAAACGCTCTCCACTGTTTTCGACTCTCGTGACATACAAGCAGTAATGCACTTTGCAGCTCTGGCCTATGTAGGTGAATCGATTTTCAAGCCTGCTATGTATTATCGGAATAATGTAGCAGGCACTCAATGTCTGCTGGACACCATGATTTCTCATGACGTTAAAAAGTTAGTCTTTTCGTCCACCTGCGCAACCTATGGTGTTCCAGAAAAACTACCTATTACCGAAAGCACCCCTCAAAATCCAATCAATCCCTATGGCCAATCAAAATTAATGGTCGAGCAAATACTCAAGGACTACGGTACTGCCTACGATCTAAGAAGCATTGCGTTACGCTACTTCAATGCCGCAGGTTGTGCGGAAGATGGCAGTATTGGTGAACGGCATGATCCTGAAACGCATCTGTTGCCATTGATTCTATTTGAGGCCCTTCGCGTGCAAGCAGGGGGCAATCCGGCAGACACAAAACTAATGGTTTTCGGCAGTGACTTTGACACTCGAGATGGCACCTGTGTCCGAGACTATATTCATGTCAATGACTTATGCAGTGCTCACATTGCGGCTTTTAACCGCATGACAAGACTTCCAACAGTGGGCGCAGAACAGTTCAATCTTGGGGTTAACCGCGGTTACACCGTGGTAGAAGTCATTAATGCTTGTAGAGAAATCACGGGCGTTGATATTACATTCAAAAGCGTTGATCGACGCGAGGGTGACCCCCCTGAGTTAGTTGCAGATGCCTCAAAGGCCATGCAAGATTTACAATGGACTCCCAAACATGCAGACGTTAAAGATAGTATTTTGCATGCTTGGCAGTGGTTTTCTAAAAACCCACCTAACTAACTATCTACAGAGCGACATAACTATGCACCAGAGAAATCCGATACACCACTGGGTAATCCCCATGGCTGTTTCAATGCTCTGTGCTTTGCTATCTAAAACAGCTGTAGCACAGCAAGGAAAATCGTTGTCCGATGCTTGTTGGTCACCCAGTTTTGAAGAAAGTTTTGATGACCTGTCTTTACGTAACACAGCTAATCCATCTGGCCTTTGGCACACCCGCTATATCTGGGATAGAAATGTCATCATTAACAATGAGCAGCAGTTCTACATAGACCCAGACGAACACGGGCACTCTGTGTTCACGATAGACGACAGTGTGCTTACGATCGAAGCAATCCCAACCCCACGAGCTTTAAGAGGTGTGGTCGAAGGTCAACCGTATGTCTCGGGGGTTCTAACGACAGAAAAATCATTCTCGCAGAAATACGGCAGATTTGAAGTACGAGCACAGGTACCTTTTGGCCAAGGTCTTTGGTCAGCATTCTGGTTATTACCCAGCTTTGATCAATGGCCTTCCGGAGTCGCAGTTCTTCCGGAAATAGATGTGATGGAACATTTGGGGAGTGAGTCGAACATCTACCACACAGCCTTGCATACCAATCAGACCGGCCCGCTAACGTCACACCCGTACGACCACACGATAGCGACAGACTTAACTGAAGCTTTTCATGTTTACAGTGTTGTATGGACTCCAAAATTTGTCAGCTGGTATCTCGATGGTGAATTCAAAGTCAAACACCCAACACCAAAAGATTTTACTAAGCCTGTACACTTTTTGCTTAATTTAGCCGTTGGTGGAAACTGGCCAGGTTCGCCGGATGGCACCACAGAATTTCCAGCAAAGTACCAGATTGACTACGTAAAATCCTGGACCGATAACGGCACATGTCAATAAGCTCGGAAAACTACCATTGCGAGAGCAGAGAATAAGCTGTTTTATAGGTTGTATTCATAGCGAGATCGTTCACGGCAACATCTCGACTGATCAATGAGTCGGCGGGTGACAAAGCACTTTGTCTAACATCAGGCGTTGACCAGATTGCTACCAGACACGCAAAACCACCCACCAAGGCGAAAAGAATCCCTGTTGGTGCAAACACCCGGTAACGTAAGAAGCGGTTCAATTCCAACCGAATCCAGAATGCGATCAAGATCATTACCGATATCGCGATGCCAATGATTGCCGGAACGGTGTGTTCAACAAACACAGACTTTATCACCATAAGTGGATTCTCGAGCGCACCAAAAAGATGTAAATCGGGACGCACATCTTGAACACTAATGAACCAAGGGGTCAGTAGCTCAAGAGTAAGAACCAGAAACAGCCCAACCGTTAAGAATAGAACGATGACAAATTTCGCTAACGCTCTAGTGAGTTTGGTTACAGAAAGTAGTGAACCAACGACAACAGGAACAATACAAATCTGGCCAATTAGCGCAAGATCAAACCGCAACCCCTGTACAAACAGAGGCAGAAAAACATCAGCCTCTGCAATTTTGGGAAATAGCCATAAGCTATAGGCAGCACGCATGACCGTTAGCAATAGCAAAATAGTCAATGCAAACAGCAAGAACTGTCGCAGTAAATGAGTAGCCGGAAGAATGGACTTCATAATGAGATACTGATCAGCCTACGGATTAGTAGTGTACCTGAGCTAGTCATCCGGTTAGTTTCATCACCAGCACAGAGTTGGCAGGACACAATTTTTTATTGAAGACCATAGGCATAATGTGATCCGGTTCCGCAGAATCAACTAGTAGCTGCCAACTGGGACCTGCCAGTTTTGCTGACACCAACGGGAATTGGATGTCCTTATCACCGCCGTTGATTAGCAGTAACAATGTACCTGAGGCTATTTCGTTCTCGCTTTCAGGAATAGCGTCACCCATTAACTGCAAAGCGACAAAGCCTACTGCAGCATCATGCCAGTCAGAGTGAGTCATCAGTTGTGCATGCATATTCAACCAGCTGACATCCGGTAAGCCTGTGCTGATCGACAAGTGATTTCCATGCAAATACCACTGCCTGCTTAGTACCGGATATTCATGGCGCAAGCTAATTAACGTTTGCGTAAATTCAGTGAGGGCATCAGCCTCAGGATTGCTTCTCCAATCTATCCAGGTCGTTGCATTGTCCTGGCAGTAGGCATTGTTGTTACCGTTTTGGGTATGGTTGCGCTCATCCCCTGCCAACAGCATTGGAGTCCCTTGTGAAAGGAACAAAGTGCACAGCAGGTTGCGTTGTTGACGTAGTCGAAACTCATTGATTTCTAGATTTCCAGTGGCGCCTTCGACGCCGTAATTATTCGAATAGTTGCTACCATGCCCGTCACAGTTATCCTCGCCATTTGCTTGGTTGTGTTTATCCAAATAGCTGACCGTATCGCGCAAGGTAAACCCATCATGTGCCGTTATGAAATTAACGCTGGAAGAGGGCTTGCGCCCCTGCCATTCAAACAACGCGCTACTGCCAAGTAATTTTTCGGAAAATTCGCGCAATGATCCTGCATCAGAGTTCCAAAACCGTCTCGCGGTATCTCGGAATTGATCATTCCATTCTGACCAACGAGCGGGAAAGTGGCCTAGCTGGTAGCCTCCCGGACCCAAATCCCAGGGCTCTGCCACCAGCCTTGTCTCTGCGAGTAGCGGATCTTGTGCAATCGCGTCGAAGAAACCCGACCCGCGATCAAACCCATGACTCTCTCTACCTAGAATACTGGCCAAATCAAATCTAAATCCATCCACATGCATATCCCCTACCCAGTAACGAAGACTGTCCATCACAAGTTGCAGGACTCTGGGGTGTTCTAGGGCTAATGTATTCCCCGTACCGCTATCGTTTATGTAATAGCGCCGGTCAGAATCTAAGCGATAGTAGGAAGCATTGTCGATACCGCGATAACAGAGCGTAGGCCCAGTTTCATTTCCTTCGGCCGTATGGTTGTAAACAACGTCCAGGAACAACTCGATGCCTGCCTTATGAAGGTCTGCAACCATGTCTCTGAATTCCTTAACCGGATTGTCTGTTGCGGCATATCGAGCCATGGGAGCAAAGAAGCACAGAGACTGGTAGCCCCAGTAATTCGTTAAATCTTTTTCGACCAGGAAGTCATCATCGGAAAAAGTATGCACTGGCAAAAGCTCGACAGCAGAAACACCCATTGATTTAAAGTAGCGAGTCATGATCTTTGATGACACCGCACTGTACGTACCTCGCTGGTTAGCAGGCAAGGTCATCTGCAAAGCTGTAAGGCCTTTTACATGAGCTTCCATGATAGTGAGTTTGTTAAGTGCTTGACGTTCTTCAATCGGTACAGATTTTTGCCGTAAAGCACGACCAGCTGTTTTTTTAGCTAAAGTCTCTGTAACCACACTTTTGGGTACAAACCGCGCACTGTCTCTCTGATCAAATGACAAATCCTTGTCTGCATGTCCTTTCGTGAAGCCATAGTTGGCGTCATTCCAAACCAGTGTGCCGTGCAATCTCCTGGTGTACGGATCGATGAGTAATTTGTTGGCATTAAACCGATGGCCAAGGCTTGGTTCATAAGGGCCATGAACCCGGTACCCATAAATCAAACCTAAGGTCGCACCCGGAAGGTATCCGTGCCAGACACCATCAGTTAATCTCGGTAATTGCAGACGTTGCAATTCACGCTGCCCGTTAGAATCGAACAGACATAGCTCCACACCCGTGGCGTTAGCGGCAAACAAGGCAAAATTGACGCCCTGCCTGTCACAGCTCGCACCTAGCGGCCAACTCCGGCCATCAAGTATCATGAATAGCCTATTTAGCAGTAGCTAATAGCGTTACCCGGTCTGAAACCGGAATCGGTGTAAGTTTCCAGATATCGCGGTTGTAGTCACGCATAGTTCTGTCAGTGGAAAAACGCGCACTATTTGCTGTATTCATTATGCTCATTCGGGTCCACTCGGCTTCATCAGCCCACGCACTTTCTACCGCAGTTTGCGCATCCAGATAGGCAGCTAAGTCTGCAACCGTTAACCAAGGATCGTCTGAACTGCGTGCAGCGTCAATGACACTTCGAATGACTTCCGCCTCCCCACGATCGAAAAGCCCTGAGTCAAACGATTCAAAAATTTGGGTCAATCTTGGATCAGCTGCGATGTATGAAGATGGTGCATAGCCACTGCGAGCACTATCAACTTCGTCCACTGTTAGCCCAAACAGAAAGAAATTATCGTGGCCCACGGCTTCGAGTATTTCAACATTCGCACCATCCAGAGTTCCAACAGTGACAGCACCGTTCATCATGAATTTCATGTTGCCCGTACCAGACGCTTCCTTTCCAGCTGTTGAAATTTGCTCAGATAGATCAGCTGCTGGACAAATAACTTCCATTGCCGAAACGTTGTAGTCGGGTAGAAAAACTAATTGCAAACTATCTTTTGTGCGCACGTCATTATTTACGATGTTCGCTACATTGTTAATGAGCTTAATAATGGCTTTTGCCATGTGGTAACCCGGTGCAGCCTTTCCTGCAATGAGTACCATTCGCTGCGGGTGCTCCCTGCCTTCGAGCAGTTCAAGATACACATGAACTGCATGTAGAACACAAAGCAACTGTCGCTTGTATTCATGCATTCTCTTAACCTGCACATCAAAAATCATATTGATATCCACTTCAATACCCGTCCGTTGGAAGATAAGATCAGCCAGGCGCCTTTTGTTCTCTCGTTTTATTTCCCGCCACTGCGATTGGAATGTTGGGTCCGTCGCTAGAGGTATTAATTGTTCCAGCTTGTCCAATTCAGAAACCCAGTTTGCACCTAACTGACCCGTCAAAAAGTCTCCCAGAGGCCTATTGCAGTTGGCAAGCCAACGGCGCTGAGTAACGCCGTTCGTTTTGTTATTGAACCGATTTGGCCACAAGGAGTTGAAATTCTTAAATAACCCCTTTTTGAGCAACTCAGAGTGCAGTGCAGCAACACCATTGACAGAAAAACTACCCACTATCGCCAGATGCGCCATTCTGACAACGGGTACGGGATCGAAAGAAATAATGGACATCTGGGCTTGCTGCTCTAACTCACCGGGTAGTTCCTTTGCCACAACACCCAGAAAGCGACGGTTAATCTCTTGAATGATTTCAGTAGGCCGAGGTAACAAGGCACCTATCATATTCAAGGACCAGCATTCCAATGCCTCAGGCAACAAGGTGTGATTCGTGTAGGCCATGACCGATTGAGTAATTTCCCACGCAGCACTCCAGGACACAGCATGCTCATCAATCAGTAACCGCATCAATTCTGGTACAGCCAGACTTGGGTGAGTATCGTTGAGCTGAAAACAGTGCGCTTCTGCAAAGCCTGTGAAGTCGTCGTTACTTCTTAACCAGATGTGAATCGCATCCTGGAGGCTAGCTGAAACCAGAAAATACTGCTGTCGCAATCGCAGCACTTTACCGTTCTCACTACTATCGTTCGGGTATAAGACCATAGTAATATTCTCTGCGGCATTTTTTGCAGAGACAGCTTCGGTGTATCCACCTGCATTGAACTCATTAAGGTTGAATTCATCAGTTGCCGCAGAGCGCCACAATCGTAACGTATTGACGATACCATTCTTGTACCCTGGTACAGGCACGTCATAAGGGACCGCTAGCACATCATCGGTGTTGACCCAACGATGGGTGACTTCTCCATTAATCTTGTCTACTAGTTCAACATTGCCACCAAATCGAACGCGACAGGAAATCTCGGGGCGCTCTAATTCCCAAACATGCCCCTCAACCAGCCAATTGTCTGGACTCTCAACCTGCCAACCATTTTCAATTGATTGACGAAACATGCCGTATCGATAATGCAGGCCGTAGCCGGTTACCGGCAGTGCCAACGACGCACAGCTATCTAGAAAGCAGGCAGCCAAGCGACCCAACCCGCCATTGCCAAGCCCAGCGTCATGTTCTAATTCCGCGATATCTTCCATCGCCAGCCCCAGCTCTTGTAATGCCTTACTGAGCTCTGCAGACAAATCCAGATTCTGTACGGCATTGCCAAAAGCTCGCCCCATTAGAAACTCCATTGATAAGTAGCAGGTGCGTTTAACCGTTCCTTCTTCTGTGGCCTGCCTGGTAGCACGCCAGTTATCCATCAATCGGTCGCGAACGCTCAGCGCTACCGCCTTGTAAAGGTAGTGCGCAGAGTCTGTGTCGACATCTCGACCAAATGTTTGAGAATAATGCTGGGTAATAGACTGCTTAAGAGCTGCACTATTACTTCGCAGCTCCGGCAGCGCATCCAACCAGGCTGCCGAGCTAGTTGCAAGGGAACCGGCTTGGCTGGTCTGCACATTTTTACTAATAGTTTTAGAGTTAGTCATGGGCAGATATTATAGAGAGCCGACGGCGCCGATTGGCAATAAATTAATACGACGTAAAGCACATGCAAGGCACATCAAAATTACGCGCACTTGTTCACAAGTCTTTTGCCAAATATAACTCCTAGCGTTAAGCTTCCTCGTATCGATACCAAAATGACGCCACAAACTAATCCACTGGCCTGAGAAACCCGCCCCACTCTTTTGTAGATTGTGGTTTCGGGTACCATTCTTGAAGAGGGTAAAGTGGCATAACACTTGTAACGCCAAAAATTTCGGCCAAATGTTACATCGTGTACGATGAGGCATAAGTAACCGTTTTTTTCGAGTCCAAGTTAACCTACGTAAAATTATGCCCTCGTCTAAACATATTTGCATGCTTGCCGCCGAAAACGACGTCATACCCGGTGGCAAAGTGGGAGGCATTGGAGATGTCGTCAGAGACATTCCAAAAGCTCTGTCGAAACTCGGTGTTCGCGTGTCAGTTGTCATTCCGGCCTACGCATTGTTTCATCAGTTGCCCGGATCTATATTTGTCGGCACGGTCACCACAGAATTCAGAGGTCGTACTGAACGTATAGAACTGTATGAATTATTCGCAAATCGTGACGATGGTGTTCAATACTACGTAATTCATCACCCGTTATTTGGTGCTGGAGGACCAGGAAAAGTCTATTGCGATGACGATTCTAATCAGCCGTTCGCCACAGATGCCAACAAATTCGCCTTATTCAGCGTCGCCAGTCTGAGCATTATACGATCCGGATTATTGGATACAATAGATGTGCTGCATTTGCATGATTGGCACAGTGCACTTGCCGCAGCGTTACTCAAATTCGATCCAGCATTTCAATCCTTGCGCTCAGTTCACTGTGTTTACAGTATTCATAATTTGGCGTTGCAGGGCATTCGCCCATTCTCCGAGAGCACATCCTCACTTGAAGCCTGGTTCCCACACTTGCATTATAATAAAACACAACTGTCGGACCCCAGATGGACACACTGTGTAAACCCAATGGCAACAGCCATTCGCCTAGCAGACAAAGTACACACGGTATCACCCACCTATGCGGAAGAAATCATAAGGCCAAATGATGCGTCCAAAGGCTTCCATGGCGGCGAAGGATTAGACAAGGATCTACAATTTCGCGCAGAGCAAGGCCGGTTGCTAGGCATTATAAATGGCATTGACTATTCCGCTAGCGAGTACTCCAGTAGCAAGAACAGCAGTCAACGCAACACTAAATCCTGGAAGAATTTTCTATCCCAGGCTAGCGACGAAATGCTTCGAATAATCGGCAATCAAAACATACTGAAAAACTCAGATTATCTGGTGCACCAGCGTCTGGCACGATGGCAGTTGCAGCCCATGCCAGCGCATGTCATAACCAGTGTCGGCCGATTAACCGACCAGAAGATGGCCTTATTACTCCAGCCAATGGACGACGGAAATATTCCGCTGGAATCACTGCTCGAACTGTTGAAAAATCGTGGACTCCTATTGGTCCTCGGCACAGGCGATACCGACCTTGAAATCACGTGTAAAAAACTTGCAGCGAACCACCCTCACTTCCTATTTTTCAATCAGTATTCTCAGCACCTCTCAGATCTGCTCTTTAGCAACGGTGATCTATTCCTAATGCCAAGCTCATTCGAACCGTGCGGAATTAGTCAGATGCTCGCAATGCGCGCAGGGCAACCCTGCCTGGCTCATGAGGTTGGAGGTTTGAAGGACACGATTAAGGATAATGAGACCGGCTATCTGTTTTCAGGAGATTCACTATCAAATCAGTCAACAGCGATGATTGAACGATTTAAAAAAGTACTGCTCCAGCGTGAAAAACAACCTGCCGGATACAGAAAAATTTCCGTTTCCGCCAGTAAAGAAAGATTTCATTGGCAGAATAGTGCAGAACAATACATGACAGAGTTGTATTCATGAACACAGAACTCGACAAAGCATCAATTGATGCCATCGTAGAAGGTCGTCATACCCGCATTTTTTCTGCCCTGGGACAACACCAAACCAGCGATGGGAAAGGAACTGCCATACGCACCTTTCAGCCCCATGTGGACACGGTCGTGCTCGTCGATGATCAAGGCCTCAAGACACCGATGGTAAAGATTCACCCACAGGGTCTGTATGAACTGAGCTTACCCACCCTCATCAACTCTTATCACTTGCAACTGACTAAAGACGAGAATCAGTGGGACATTGTTGACGCTTACGCGTTGCCATCGCCTATCGGCGAACTGGATCGTCATCTGTTCAACGAAGGTACACACGAATGGCTCTATAAGACTCTGGGTTCACACGTCATGGAGTGGCAGGGTACACATGGCGTGCAATTCGCTGTGTGGGCGCCCAATGCTCAGAACGTCAGCGTTGTCGGCGAATTCAATGAGTGGGATGGACGGCGACATGTCATGCGCTCACACGCAGAAAGCGGGGTTTGGGACATCTTCATTCCGGGCGTCGCCAGCGGTGCTTTGTACAAATTTGAAATACGCGACAATCACGGCAACCTACTGCCATTAAAACATGACCCCTACGCGCCCTACTTCGAACAACCTCCCGGCAACGCATCGATAGTCTTCGAGAGCCAATTTATCTGGGATGACAGTGAGTATCAGAACCGGAAAAAGGGGCTTGATCCTCGCCACCAAGCAATTTCCGTATATGAAGTTCACGCAGCCTCTTGGAGGCACAACCTGCATGGTGATCCGCTTACTTACGTTGAGTTAGCTAAAACCCTCATTCCCTATGTGGTGGAAAATGGCTTCACTCATATCGAGCTCATGCCCATCACTGAGCATCCTTTCGAAGGTTCATGGGGGTATCAACCCATTGGTCTTTTCGCACCGACATCCCGTTTCGGTAGCCCTGACGATTTCAGACACTTGGTGGACGCCTGTCATGCAGCTGACATCGGGATCATCATGGATTGGGTGCCGGCTCATTTTCCTACCGATGCGCATGGACTAGGACAGTTTGACGGAACCCACCTGTACGAACACGCAGATCCTCGGCAAGGTATGCACCAGGATTGGCAAACACTGATTTACAACTTCGGTCGACGGGAAGTCGCAAACTACCTATTGAGTAACGCGCTGTACTGGATTCGAGAATTTCATCTCGATGGCCTACGCGTCGATGCCGTTGCCTCGATGCTTTATCTAGACTATTCACGTGAACAAGGCCAATGGATCCCCAACAAGCACGGTGGCCGGGAAAACCTGGAGGCCATTGATTTTCTTAAACGCATGAACATTCTGGTTCACGCCGAAGGTGGAATCACTATGGCGGAAGAATCCACCTCCTTCCCTGGCGTCAGCCACCCGACATACGATAATGGTCTGGGGTTTACTTTCAAGTGGAATATGGGGTGGATGCACGACTCCCTAGACTATATAAGCAAGGATGCCGCTTATCGAAAATACTACCACAACACGTTAACGTTCGGATTGATCTACGCATTTAGCGAAAATTTTGCGTTGCCGTTCTCACACGATGAAGTGGTGTACGGCAAAGGCTCCATGATTAACAAGATGCCGGGTGATGATTGGCAGAAATTTGCCAACCTACGTGCGCTCTACACCCTTATGTTTGGATACCCGGGCAAGAAATTGAATTTCATGGGTGGAGAAATTGCCCAATATGCTGAGTGGAACCATGAAGGAAGCATACAATGGGATTTGCTTGAAAGCCCTAAACACCATGGCATCCAATTACTCGTTCGTGATCTGAACAAACTCTACGCTTGGCACCCAGCCCTGCACGAAACTGACTGCGACGCTGCGGGTTTTGAATGGATCGACTGCGATGATGTCGAGCAAAGCGTCATCTCGTT
Organism: Halioglobus sp.; assembly: GCA_047629055.1. GTDB lineage: Bacteria > Pseudomonadota > Gammaproteobacteria > Granulosicoccales > Granulosicoccaceae > Granulosicoccus. The sequence continues at coordinate 1,860 of JBLHWG010000037.1, read as the reverse complement.
TTACCGCTACACCCTCGATCGAGCCAGCAACTGCATTGTGGTGTGCAACTTTACCCCCGTAATCCGCAGCAACTACATCATCGGTGTGAATGAGCCAGGGTCCTATCGTGAACTACTGAATTCCGACGATGAAAGGTATGGTGGAAGTGGTCAAGGCAATCAATCTCACTCGACGACCGAGGCATCGTCCGTCGCCTCACCGATAGTCGCCAGGAATGAGGGCGCGCACTCCAGGCCCGCTTCTTTAGCCCTCACATTACCCCCTTTGGCCGTATTGATTCTCGAGTGGACTGGCAACCCGACCAAAGCCTGATATACACTCCCGCCCATCTTTAATAAATTGCTGGCCCTCGTGCCGGCCATGTAGTGCGCTGCTAGACGTCGCGCACGTGCACCGATGCAGAAGACGGGTTCTACAATACTATGAAAAAACTGTTATTAACCGCAGCTTTAGGCCTCGGTCTTGGTGGCGGCGCCTGGAAATATCAAAATCCTGAAGGCACTTTAGAAGACTTCCGTACACAAGCAAATGCCACCGTTGATCGGCTCAAAGTCGGAGTGGAGACGGTTCGAACCTCCAACCCAACGATAATTAAAGAGCAGGAAGAACAACAGGTTGCTCTAAATTCGCGAAGGGAAGCCGAAACACAGGCTCTGACAGATCGTTTAGCAACGCTAGAAGAAATGGTTTTGGCGCCTAACGAAGACGAACCTGAGTCAGCGATTATCGCTCTGACGACGGCCACAGACGAGGCTGACACTGGCTCCAGTTTAGCGAGTACCACTGCAAAAGTAGCTGCGGCAGAAGCAAAAGTAGCTGCAGCAGAAGCAAGGGTTTCGGCCGTGGAGACGAATATCAGTCAAGCTCTTGAGCAACAAACCGAGCTCCAATCATCTTTTCGCTCGTTTGAATCCGCCATAAGTTCACTGCAGGCTTCAGTGCAGAGCATGGAAGGGAACGGCACAGCCGAACTGGCACGCATCAATGCGATCGACAGCAAGCTTGAACTACTGATGCGCCGCGTCGAAGAACAGACTTTCGATACGGACGTTGCAAGTGTAAAAGAAGGCCTGCAAGTTCTAGGTGCTGATGTGCTGGATATACAGAGAACTCTAAAACAACAAAAAACGACAGTTGCAAGTGATATCACCAGCGTCAATGAAAGAACCAATGCACTGGACAACCGGCTAGACACCCTCGCCTCCCTTGCTCAACAGAACAAGACCTCAGGCGAACCTGGCGAGCAAACCTCCAGCGAAGACCTCACGGGCCCTGCGCTCGCCTCTCTAAGCGCGGGTATTGATGAGCGATTTGGTGCTTTAGAAGACCGGCTACAGACTGTCAACGCGGACTCTCGCAAATTGGGTGGTCTCAATGAACAAATACTCTCGTTACGCGATGAGATCGCGTCACTAAAAAAGCAAAACGCCGACACTGACCGCTCACTGGGTGAAATAAGTACAAATATAGACGGGCTGAAAACTGCCAGTGAATCAATGTCTATTGAAACAGTTCAAGCAGAAATTCGTGAGCAGCTAGCCAGCGTACAGTCACAATTGGAAAATGATCGGGCAGCTGACAATTCCTCAGAGCTTAAAGCCCTGATTGACACGACCCGCAACCGTATTAATACTCTTGAGCAGCGCGTCCAAGAACTCCCCGCAGCATCTGAAGAGGCAGACAGTGCTTTGCAGAGTCAAAGCGCCTTGGAATCGCAGATCACTGCTTTGGAAAAACGCCTGGAAACCACCAACCGAATCGACCCAGACCTAGCCAACACACTCTCTGATGTTCAACAACAAGTTGCACAATTGGCATCACAGAGTTTTGTGACCCAGGAAGATTTCAAAGCACAAAAT
>JBLHWG010000036.1:0-23998 GCA_047629055.1 Halioglobus sp. | reverse complement strand
CCCGCTCTTGCCAACAAGTTGTTGGATGAGATGGGTCTGAATGACGTCGATGGAGACGGATTCCGCGAATTGCTCAATGGCGATAAGCTTGTCATTAACCTGCAGTTCTCTGTGCAGGGTGCTCCAGCTGCTTTGGTAGAACTCATTGGTCAGCAATGGGGTGCGGTAGGTGTTCAGACTACGGTCAAAGAAGTGACTCCAGATGAATACCGTTCTGCGCAATCGTCTAATAAGCTTGATGTCACCATGTGGCGCAACGGTCAGCCTCTGGCCATCGTGCTAGGCACTAACCAGATTTGGGTGCCGCCGTACCACGATTACTTCACAGTACGTACCAATATGCTGTGGGCTGAATGGGTTGATTCGAATGGCGCCAGTGGCGTAGAACCGCCAGATTATGCAAAGCAAATGATGGAAGACATTATCGGATTCCAGTCCGCACTTGTGGGCACACCTGAGTCAGACAAACTGGGTGCACGCCTGGTGGAAAACCTGGTTAGCAACCTGTTGTTTATCGGCACGGTCCAGGTACCTGCACCGATTTACCATCGTAACGCAGTGCAAAACGTCGTCGAGTATACGACGCACTCTTATGAGTACTATCGCTCCTACCCATATCGTCCCACACAGTGGTGGCTTGACGAGTCGTAACGAATCGTAACGAGTTGTTATAGAGATATAAACGGCTGCGGGTCATTGTGCCCGTAGCCGCCTTACGAGTCTTTTGAGTTGAAAAACTGCAAAAGTAAAATATTTTAATACCTTAATCAACTTACATACCTAAGGGAGGCATAGAAGCACCGATGTATCAATTTGCTCGCTTCGCTGCCACGCGCGCCGCACTAGCCGTGATCACCCTAATCATGGTGTCCTTTATCGTTTTCAGTCTCATGGAGCTTGTGCCCGGGGATTGCGCTGAACGATACCTCGCGTTTAAAAACACACAGGGTAGCCAGATATCGGTTGCTGATATCGATGCCGAACGGGTTCGTCTAGGTCTGGATAAACCGTATCTTGTTCGGTGGGGTAGCTGGATTGTCAACGCCTTCCAGGGAGAATTTGGCAACAGTTGCATTCTCCGTGTCAATATCGCTCAGCTACTGGGTGAGAAATTCTGGATCAGCCTAGCTATTTGCATGACCTCGCTGATTCTTGCATACCTGATTGCGATCCCGGTTGGAATCATTGCAGCGACATCAAAGAATGCGCTGCTGAACAATAGTCTACGTTTCATCAGTTATCTGGGCCTGGCCATGCCCAATTTTCTGCTTGCTCTGATGATCATGTTGTTTTCAACCGTCTATTTCGGAGATAGCCTTACGGGGCTGTTTTCTAAAGAATTTCGTAACGCCGACTGGTCCTATGAGCGGGTCATAGATTTCCTGTCCCGTGCCTGGTTGCCGGTGTTTATCCTCGGTTGGTCGGCCACCGCTTTTGCTATCCAGACTGTACGTGCACTGATGTCTGATGAAGTTGGGAAACTGTACGTCACCGCCGCTGCCGCCCGTGGTGTAACAGGAAGAAAATTGCTGTGGCGCTATCCGGCGCGGCACTCGCTTGGACCCATCGTTAATTCCCTTGGGTTTGATCTCAATCGAATTTTTAATGAGCTTCCCATCGTTGCGTTGATATTGACTCTTACTGAGGCAGGGGCGCTATTGATCGAGGCATTGGCTCGATCCAATGATCAGCAATTGGCAGGAGCGATAATTTTCTTATTGACGGCCAGTATTGTGGGTATAAATTTCATTACTGATATCATACTTGCGCTCACTGATCCCCGTGTTCGCCGTAGCATTCTGGAATAATCTACATGACAGATACTGCCAACATTGACATTAATGTAGACCAGAAGAGCAAGGAGGCTTACTACACCGCCTCTCAGGGTCAGTTAATCTGGTCCCGTTTCAAGAAGCAAAAAGCTGCCATGTTCGGTGCAGCTATTCTAGCCTGGTTGATACTTTCCGGGATATTTGCACCGTTTCTTACTCCCTACGATCCGACTATTGCGGGCCGGGATAAGGAATATCAGAATGGCGCTCCGGAAATTCCTAAATTCTGGGATGAGAATGGTTTTTCAGCAAGACCGTTTATATATAGCTATGAAAGGACGCGCTCCATCAAGACAAATTTTCGCTGGGTTACGACAGTCAACAAAGAAGCACGGCGATACGTTGTACTTTTTCCTAAAGGGGACAAATACAAAATGTTTGGCATGAGCTTCGACAGACATGTGTTTGGCGTTGATAAAGGCAAGATTCACCTATTTGGCACCGATGCCACGGGTAAGGATATTTTTTCCAGAACGTTCCATTCGATCAACACCTCCCTAGCAGTAGGCACCATCGGCGTGCTTATCGCCTTTGTCCTGGCACTAATTATTGGAGGGGTATCCGGATACTATGGAGGCTGGATCGACTCGATTCTGCAAATGGTCACCGATGCAGTGCGAACAATCCCGGCGATTCCTTTGTTCATGGCAATTGCCGCGTTTATTCCGGATACCGTGAGCTCCGAGGGGCGATTTTTCATCATATCAATCATTCTTGGATTTATCGGTTGGCCAACTTTGGCGAGACGGGTTCGAACGCACCTTCTCACAGAGCGCAACCAGGAATACGTGCTTGCGGCGCAGCTATGCGGTGCACCCGCAAGGCATATCATAGGGCGACACCTGCTACCGAGTTTTACCAGCTACATCATCGTGGATCTGATTATTTCATTCCCGTATATGGTGCTTTCAGAAACAGCCTTAAGTTTTATCGGCCTGGGTTTAAAGGAACCGGTCAACTCACTAGGGGTCATGCTGCAAAACGTCACCAAGGCAGATGTCCTACTTAATTATCAATGGAATTTTATCCCAGTAATATTTTTTATCACTCTCGTTCTCGCCTTTGTATTTGTCGGCGATGGGTTGCGTGATGCCGCTGATCCTTATGCAGACACGAAAAAATGACAGAGCCGCTGATTTCAGTTAAAGACCTGACTCTTCGTTTTAAAACCGATGAAGGTCTTATTACGGCAGTCGAAAATGTCTCTTTCGATATTGCGCCGGGAGAAATTCTTGGGCTGGTGGGTGAGAGTGGGTCAGGCAAGTCGGTTACTGCCAAGTCTTTGATGCTGCTCAATCCTGATAATGCTGTCTACGACCCTAAAAGCAGCATCACTCTGAATATCGACGATAAGCCGATAGATGTATTTTCCCTGATCAAGCCCCAAGACCGTATGGTTATCCGCGGTGGTGCAATTTCCATGATTTTCCAGGAGCCTATGGCCAGTTTTGCCCCGGCCATCACGGTTGGTAGTCAAATGGTTGAACAGTTGCTCATCCATTCGGATATGAATTCCGCGAAAGCGAAGGAAATTTCCATTGAGATGCTTGCGCGGGTGGGAATCCCAGATCCTGCGCAACGCTTTGGTCAATACGCCTTTGAGTTTTCCGGCGGCATGCGTCAACGGGCAATGATAGCCATGGCACTATCGACCAAGCCAAAACTGCTAATCGCCGATGAACCCACCACTGCGCTAGATGTCACTATCCAAGCGCAAGTCATCGATCTGATGAAAGACTTGGTGAACGAGTTTCATATGGCGATCCTGTTCATCACTCACGATCTAGGTGTCATTGCACAAACCGTGGATAAGGTTGCGGTCATGTACCTTGGCAAATTGATTGAAACGGGAGCAGTCCGAGAGGTGCTCAGAAATCCTCGCCATCCCTATACTCAGGGATTGATGAATGCATTACCTAAGCTCGACGACCTCGATACACCGCTAACAGCCATTAAGGGCGATATACCGTCACCGCTCGATCGACCAAGCGGCTGCGTCTTTAATACCCGGTGCCCAGTCTCGTTAGGCACTGAGTGCGAGACTCGTGTGCCTGTTTACACTGATGCTTTAGGTGAACATCAAGTTGCTTGTTTTCTAGCAGAGCAAGAGGAAAAGGGAGCGCAAGCATGAGCAGCGAGACTCTTATTTCCACCGACGATTTATCGGTTCACTATCCTTTGCGGGGTACTCTATTTGGTCCGAAGCCGGTGGTGCGGGCAATCGAAAGTATCTCTATCGATATTAAAAAGGGTAGCTTCTTCGGACTGGTTGGGGAATCGGGATCTGGTAAAACCACATTCGGTCGCGCTCTATTGCGCGCGGCACCTATCACCCGTGGCAAGGCAACCTATTCGGACGGTGAAGTTAGCTATGACTTGCCATCGCTTGAAGGTGACGATCTGAAAGAGTATCGCAAACGTGCGCAGCTCATTTTCCAGGACCCCTATGCCGCGCTTAGTCCGCGCATGACAGTACGCGATATTATCGCCGAGCCATTGGAAGTAATGGGACTAACAAAGAGCCGAGAAGAGACTGACGAACGAGTTCGCACAATCGCGGCAAAATGCCGGATTAATCTCGAACACCTTCGGCGTTTTCCCCACGCATTTTCCGGCGGCCAACGCCAGCGAATATCAATCGCCAGGGCACTGGTTTCTGAGCCGAAATTTATTGTTGCGGACGAATGCGTTGCAGCTCTTGATGTGTCGATACAGGCGGACGTTCTGAACCTGTTGAAATCAATTCAGATGGATATGGGATTGACCTTTCTCTTTATCAGCCACGACCTGAGTGTGGTAGCGCATACCTGTGATCACGTAGCGGTGATGTATCTTGGTCGTTTGGTTGAGACCGCACCGACCCGAGAACTGTTCGCCGCACCTCGACACCCATATACCAAGGCTTTGCTGTCAGCAATCCCGTCTCTCGATCCCGATGATCAGGGAAATATACAGAAGCTTGAGGGTGAGATTCCATCGCCAACCAATCCACCACCTGGCTGTAAATTCCATACACGCTGTCCACACACAATCGACATCTGCCGTAAGGAAGAACCGAAACTTTCTAAATTAAGATTGGCACACGATGTTGCGTGTCACCGATGGCAAGAACTCTCTGACTGACGCTGGGGAGTACTTGAAGCTTCTAAGAACCCATTAAACAGGTAGTTATCCTGTCAGAAGAACGATTTCGTAAACCACGAAGTTGTAGCTCTAGCGTTACCATATTGCGTGAAAAAAACTAACAGCTAACGTACACAGTTCCACGTGCAGTAATCGCTAGCATTCCATGCGTATACCAAAGCTACCTAAAAGTAGCAAAACTGTGTGATGGGATAGGGCGAATTTTCATTGTATTAGTCCTCTGTGCTTATTTGGCGCGAGAATTGGTTGTACAAAATTGAAGAAGTGGTGAGCGGCGGATGAATACATGAGAATTAGAGCTATTGGATGGCATCTTATCCCCGATTTTTGTGCTCAAACCAGATAGCAATGATGATCTAATCTACGTTGCGTTTAATAAAACAGCACTCGACACACGACGTTACCAAACTGGAGCTGGAGGATATTCTGGGGTTTACCGCTCTTCATGTATATCAAGGAGAGCATGGTCAGTTTATTTATGATCAGCATCTGAAATAACATAGATCAGGCAAGGCTATCTCGTACGAATTGTCACTACCCATAGATGGGGAAGTCCGCTCATTCAGAACACATCTCAAACCCACATTCGATCCCAATGGAAATGTAACGCGCCTGATAGGTACTTCCGAAGACATTTCTGCTGAAGAAGAATTAAAGACACTGCGTTTGAGAACTCAAACTGTTTCTAAAGAGCTAGAAGAGTTTATGTATATGGCTGCTCACGATCTGCGCGGCCCAATGCGAAGCGTTCATATTCTTGCAGACTTTTTGCGGGAAGATTTTAGTGACTTGGGTGATGGAAAACTAGATTTAATTGACAAGCTTGAAAATATATCCGTGCAGGCAAATTCCATGTTGGATGAGGTCCTTGAACACGCCGAGATCACTGGAACTCAAGAGTCCATGGAAACGTTCAACCTCTCTGAGCTTTGCAACGATATCTTGTCATGCTGGATCCTAATGAATTGTGTGAGCGCCGCATAGATAACACCACCATACAAACCGACCGAGTTGCGACACAAATTATAATGCGCAACTTAATTGACAACGCGCTTAAGCATAATCCCGGTTCTTCTGTTTCTCTAAAAATTACGACTGAATCGAAGGGTGCAGGTTTTTTAGCCGTAACGGTAAATGGCAACGGTCAGGGTATGATTAACCCGAAAATGCTTTTTGGTGGTGATATGCCGCGTTCAAAGAGTGGATTTGGATTGTTTGCTGTGTGTAATTTGATTAAAACTCGTGGGGGGCGAATATATTCTGACGCACCCGATCAAGGAACGGGGCTATCAGTTACATTTACTGTACCAGGCATTATTCAATCTGGAAGCTGCCAGTAAACTTCCTAACGTGAGTTCAGGCCAATATCAGCAGTGTTAAACGAGTGCAATATTCCGAATGCAGGAATACGTCTCAGAGTGTCTAGAACCCAAAAAATTCTAATGGAAACTGGTAGTTTTACCAACACTGCGTAAATGGGGCCCGGGTTCTATACTTTGATATATTAGTAATATCACCCCTGCACTAACCTACTAAATATCAATCACTTGCGGAGTTATAGAATGAAGAGCACTATTAAATGTTGGTTGTTAGCTGTGTGTTTATTTCCAATAAGCTTAATGGCAAATGATTATCCATCTCCAACAGATGTGCGAATCGAAGGCAGTAAGCTTGTCTGGGAACCAGTGGTCGATGCTGGTGGATATAATATATATTTTGAATACAGCTACTTGACCACAGTTAAAGATCGGACTGATTTCGACTTACAAATACCAGGTAGATATCAAGTTGTGGCGTTTGATCAAAGCGCATCCCTTTTCTCAATACAGTTCGGGGATAACACTTTAGTAACCTACGAGGGCGGAGATACTCAATCCGAAACAGTCGGCTTCTCGTTCATGACGGTGGTATCAGCGACTTGTCAAAACGTGGATCCTGGTGGAACCTGTGTGGCTAGTTGCAGCTCAACCGCAGCCACTGGAGGTGCTTGTGCAACATCAGATATTGTTGAGGCTGACGCTTTTGCAAGCACATCGTCCTACTCTTGCACCGTGCCGACCTTCTCAGGCGAAGTCACAGCTCAAGTCTACTGCCTCAATAGACAGGCTTTGCGTTGAACAATGCGCGCAAACGAGCACGATCAATAATCGCGAGGTAGTGTGAATGGTGTCCCGGGAGAGATTCGAACCCCCGACCTGCCCCTTAGGAGGGGGCCGCTCTATCCAGCTGAGCTACCGGGACGGAATTCACTCCACACAGTATAGCTAAATCTGTTGATTAGCGATGTGCTCGTTATTTGCACGGTAGGTTAACTACACTCAATTCACTCTTATGTGAAAGGTTTACTGAGATGAATACTGAAGACTCCTCGTCTATAGTGGGGGATCGCCGAGAATTTACCCGTGTGCAGGATGCTGTAGCGTTATCTATCCAGCAACTAGCCGATATGCCTGCTGCCGGTGTTGTGGCCACTCCTCAGCCCGCACAGAAGGTCAGGAAGAGTGACAAGTACGATATTGAAGGTTACGCAGACGTGCGTCGGGATTTCCCAGCAGTGGTGAGTTATATCGAGGCTCTGGAGGAACGAATTCGCCAATTATTGCTTGACGGTGATTCCACTCTGGACAAGCCAACACATAAAATCAGCTTGTCCGCAGGCGGGGTACACTTTGCCGATGCCATTTTGTTACGCCCTGGAGAATTGATTGGGCTTACAATCACGTTGTTCCCCTCGGGCCGTCGAATCAGCACAGATGCACGCATTTTGGACGGAAACGAAGCACCCGAGGTGGCAAAGCGTGATGAACCCAGTTATCGAGCCCTTTTTGTGCGTATGAGCGATGTGGACCGCAAGGCAATCGAAGCCCATGTGCAACGAATACTCGACAAAAGTTCATTGATTCAGACCTGATCATTCAATGCTAAACAATGAACTCGAAAGACTCTCTGTCATCAGTACAAAACACCATCTGGGCTGATGCGCAAAGCGCAATAAATAACAAGACCAAACCTCCGGGTTCTCTGGGACAGCTTGAGGCTATAGCTGTCCAGTTATCTGCAATTCAGAACACACTCTCACCGACTGTCGATCCCGCGCGTGTGATTGTATTTGGTGCTGACCATGGCGTTACCTATGAGGGTGTGAGTGCCTTTCCCGCAGAAGTCACTTTACAAATGATGGCGAATTTTGCTGCTGGTGGTGCGGCTGTTTGTGTTCTCACTGCCAGCGCCAACGCCTCTCTGGAGGTGGTCGATGTTGGTGTTGATGGGGATCTCAGCCAGTTCAGTTCCATCATTCAGCAGAAAGTTGCGATGGGTACGCGCAACCTTGCCCACACAGCTGCTATGTCCCATGAAGAGCTTGATTCTGCATTGCAGGTTGGGCGAGAAGCCGTCGTGCGAGCCGCAAAAGACGGTCAGCGATGCATAGGTTTGGGCGAAATGGGCATCGGTAACACCACCTCGGCGGCCATTCTGACAGGGCTCATGTGCACGCCTGATGCCGCAGCCGTGACGGGTCGTGGAACTGGACTGAGTGATGAAAAAATGCCGGTTAAACAACGTGTGGTGGCAGATGCTATCGCACGGCTTTTGGGTATGCAAGATGATCCGCTTGAGTGCTTACGTGAGGCCGGTGGCCTTGAAATCGCTGCTTTGGTAGGCGCAATGTTAGAGGCTCCAGCACACAAGCTACCTGTAATCGTCGATGGTTTTATCGTGACGGCGGCAGCGTTGATTGCCTGTCGAATTCGGCCAGGGGTGCGTGATGGTTTGTTTTTCGCTCATCAGTCTGCGGAAACGGGTCATCGTGTCGCTCTGGAAAAGTTGAATGCAAAACCTCTGTTGCAGTTGGAAATGCGACTTGGTGAAGGCTCTGCTGCGGCGTTGGCTATCCCATTATTGCGAGGTGCAGCGGCTGTCATGTCTGATATGGCAAGCTTTGCCGATGCTGGCGTTTCAACGGGCCAGTAGTACATTATGCTCATGAGTCGCCTAATCGAAGAACAGTTAATTGCTTTTGGTACTGCGCTGATGTTTTTAACGCGCTTACCGGTTGGTAGGTTTTGCAGTGGTGATGCGCTGGTGCTTTCGGTGTCCACGCGATACTTCCCGCTGGTGGGTGCTTTTGTTGGCCTGCTTCTATCCACTTTCCTGATAATCGCTCATCAGTGGCTACCTGCAAACGTCACAGTGGTGCTAATGCTGATAATCGGCGTCAGATTGACAGGTGCTTTCCATGAAGATGGCCTTGCCGATGTTGCTGATAGTGCGGGTGCATTCGATATAGATCGAAAGCTTGAAATTATGCGGGACAGTCGGGTGGGCACCTACGGTGCATTGGCGTTAATCCTTTTGGTGTTGGGTAAATTTCTGGTTCTTACCGAATTACTCTTTATTAACGTCAGTTATAGCGTTGCTGCATTGGTTTGTGCGCACATTTTGAGTCGTTGGAGCAGTGTTTGGTTAATGGCCACAGAACAATATGCGCGTCCAGAAGCTGCCAACAAAGTGGTTGCCGATGGTGTTACTCAAAAACGCCTGATTGAAAGCACTGTTGTTACAATTCTTCTTCTGGTCCCCCTTGTGTGGGTGTCCTCACTGGCTATTTTTGCCTTGGTGCCCATTGCCTGGATAACGACCTTGATTTGTGCACAACGTTTCAAAAAAGCTTTCGGTGGTATCACAGGAGACTGTTTGGGAGCAGCCAATCAAGTTGTTGAGTTTGTTGTTTTGGTCTCAGTACTGGCGTACTTACAATGAAAAACCTCTATCTTGTTCGACACGGGCATACCATTTGGTCCGAGACCGGTGGTGTAGCAGGTCGAACCGATATTCCGCTTTCTGACAGTGGTGAGATGGCTGTAACGTGGCTGGGTCAGACCTTCACGGCAGAGACATTATTGACTCATTGGTACTGCAGTCCCTTGCAGCGTACTAGGCAGACGTCTTCAATTTTAAGGACAGAGTTGTCCGTGTTATCCAATCATCCTTTGCCAGAGGTTTGCATCGATTCGCGCCTGGTGGAGTTGAATTTTGGTGATTGGGAAGGTATGACGTGGGATAACGTGCATCGGGACTACGAGGAGGTTATGCGTCATTGGGGGGAGGACTGGGTTAACCGATCACCACCAAATGGTGAGAGTTTTGATGAGCAAGTTCACCGCTGCAATCAATGGCTGAATGACTGGGAGCAGGGGCTAGAGTCACACACCGATTCTTCAACGATGGTGGTTGTCCATGGTGGCACCATTAGGGCGATATTGTGCCTTTGCTTAAATTGGTCGTTGAGCGATGCCATGACATTTAATATTGATCCTGCCTCAATATGTTGGCTTCAACAAACGACCGATGCATCAGTATGGCAGGCTCGAATGATCAACTCGCGTCGCGCTTGAAGCATTCCATTTTATTGGCGACATGCTCATCTAACCAGCGCTTGCCGTTTTTTAAAAACCCTACATGTCCACCATGATCTGCGATTTCCAACACTGTGCTGCTCGATAGCTCATGCTCATCGGGCAGAATGGCTGGGGTAAAGAAGGGATCGTCACGGGCACTTAAAATGTGTGTTGGCGTCGTGATGCAGGGCAGAAATTGTCGGGCACTGCATCTATTGTAGTAGTCGTTTACACCGGCGTAACCGTGCAGTGGTGCCGTCAAGGCATCGTCAAACTTCCAGAACGTATTGAGAGAGCGGCTGGCAACTGGGAGATTCAGATTTGGGTAGAGGAGGCGTTTTATTTCGTGTTGCATCCTTAATCTGTCAAGCAGGTACCACTGATAGATTCGAGCAACGCCTGCATTCAGTTTTGTTGCGCCTTCGGCGAGCACCAGAGGCGGCGATACGGACATTGCCCCTGTCAGAGGTGACGCTGATCCCTGTTCTCCGAGGTACTTCAACAGCGCGTTTCCGCCCAGTGAGTACCCGATAGCGTATAGATTTGCGCTGGGAAAGCGAGCTGCCAGAAAATCAATAAACCACTGGATATCATCACTGGCACCAGAATGATAAGCCCGAGCCAGACGGTTGGATTCGCCGCTACTGCCGCGCCAGTGCATCAGTATCGGGTGGAAGCCGCGAGCACTTAGCGTGGCGAGCGCTCCCTGAATGTAAGGGCTTTCAACACAGCCAGCTAAGCCGTGGAAGAGGGCAACAACATGCTGGGAGCTCCCTGTTGGTTGTTCGATGTCCACGAAATCACCGTCAGGCATTTCGATGCGCTCGCGCACAGTTTCAAATTTTTCAGGCTTGAAAAGTTTTGAGGCAAGTACTGTTTGAACGTGGGTGTTTCTGAACAACCACGAAGGAGAAAATTGGCTTTTGATGATGGGCACGGCAGTAAAGGGGGAGTCTCTGGCACCAGATTTAAGTTTATCAGACCATTTTTACGAAATGAAATTCACATTTTCTGCAATTGGGTGGGTGTTCAATACAAATAATGAGTTGCTTAACCTGCAACTCAGACTAGATTTACACAGGTCACTTATAAAGTCTTGTAAATCAAAATCTACATGCGGATTCTTATCTCCAACGACGACGGCTATCTTTCACCCGGCATTCGCGCCTTATACACTGCCATGCAGCAGTTGGGGGCAGCAACGATTGTCGCACCTGACAGGAATCGAAGCGGGGCCAGTAATTCACTCACTTTGTCTCATCCAGTGTCTGCAGTGCAGCACGAGCCGAATGTGTATTCCTTGGAGGGAACACCAACGGATTGCGTCAATATTGCCTTGAACGGATTACTTGAAGAAGACGCAGACATGGTAGTTAGCGGAATCAATGATGGGCCGAACATGGGCGATGATGTTTTGTACTCGGGGACGGTTGCTGCTGCAATGGAAGGGCGTCACCTCGGGCATCCGGCTATTGCTGTGTCGATGGCTAGCCATGAGCCGACTCACTATGCGACGGCCGCGCGTGTCGCGGCTAATCTGGTCGCTCAGCTCAAAACAGTACCATTGCCCTCAGACACCATTCTGAACGTTAATGTGCCGGATATAGATTTTGATTCCATAAAGGGCTTTCGTGCAACTCGGTTGGGTACACGTCATCCGTCCAAAAGTGCGATTCGCCAGCTTAGTCCTCGCGGTGACACTATTTTCTGGATTGGGGCTGCCGGTGATATAGCTGACGATGGGCCAGGCACGGATTTCGGTGCGGTGCGCGATGGGTTCGTCTCTGTCACCCCATTGCAAATAGATTTGACCAAGCGTGAAAGTGTTGCGCCAGTTGCCGATTGGTTGGAGAAAATAACTTGATTGCCAGTGCCCATCAAATTGCCGGTATTGGCTTTACGTCACAACGAACTCGTACTCGGATGATTCGACGGTTGATTGATCGCGGCATAGAGAACGAAGCCCTGCTTCAAGTGCTTGCAACAGTACCCAGGCATATGTTTGTAGACGAAGCGATTTCAACACGCGCTTATGAAGATGTTGCTCTACCTATTGGCGAAGGCCAAACTATTTCGCAACCGTATGCAGTGGCGAGAATGACAGAAATATTGTTGGAGGAAGGTCCTGTCGGTCGTGTGTTAGAAGTGGGCACTGGCTCTGGCTATCAAGGTGCAGTTCTCTCTCAACTTGTGGACGTAGTCTTTACCGTTGAACGTATTCGAAGTTTGCTAGACAAGGCGCGAAAGCGTTTTAAGGCATTGCAGTATAGGAATATTCATACACGTTATAGCGATGGAAGTTGGGGCTGGGCAAGCCATGGACCATTCGACGCAATCATGGTGACCGCGGCACCTGCAAGAGTGCCCATGCCATTGTTGGAGCAGTTGACCATCGGTGGGCGGATGATTGTGCCGGTTGGCGCGCAGGATGCTGCGCAAGCTCTTACGATTATTACTCGAACCAAAACTGGCTTTGTCTATCGTGAAGAGAGCGATGTCAAATTTGTGCCATTTCTCTCTGGTAAGTCCTGAATTGCCTACTACACTCCCTAAACGCGAGCGCAGCTAGGACAGGCTCCTAGGTGCGTCAATACAACAGATTCTATCTCCTAGAATCGTTTTCTGAGTGTTCGATGAAGCAATTGCCTCGAGCTTGCTATATTGGTTTTCTGGCTCTCTCCGCAGCAGCCTGCCAGTCTATGTCCGAAATAGACACCCGACTGCAAAGCCTTGAACTGAACTCAGACACATACATTGTCCGCGCTGGGGAGAGTCTCGAGAGCATCGCGTTTCGCTATCGCTTGTCACCCACCGAATTAGCCAGTTTGAATCCAGG
This sequence comes from Halioglobus sp., assembly GCA_047629055.1. Lineage (GTDB taxonomy): Bacteria > Pseudomonadota > Gammaproteobacteria > Granulosicoccales > Granulosicoccaceae > Granulosicoccus. Next base: position 10,787 of record JBLHWG010000036.1, on the reverse strand, counting down.
TGTTGGACAGCAGGTGCCGGTAGGTTCGCGTCTTAATATACGTACACCGAACCAGCAAGCTGGTTATGGATCTCAAGCTCACTCAATCTCTGCAGCCAATGTTAGGCGGGGTGGCGTTGCATCAGGAACTAGCTCTACAAACAGAAACGAATTTGCTACCGCTCAACCTGTGTATATGCCAAAGGCGGTACCTTTCGATGACACTGCATCGACGAGGCAAGCCGTCTATGGTCAAAACGGTTCGGTATTAAGTGATAGTTCCTTGCTGAGCTCTGGAGCAGTTCCCGTCGACAGAGTCATGCGCGCTGGAGTGATGGAACCCATTACCTATGTGCAGCAGGAAATTGTTGAAGAAGAATACATCCATAACAATGATGTGACTCTGGTTAGACGCGATGTCCAGCGGCAGCCAGTCTCAGGTGGCAATTGGACTTGGCCAACGCAAGGGCCGGTAGCGCGAGGTTATGCCCCTGATACGGAAGATCGTCATGGCATTGATATCGCTGGGGTGCCTGGGCAGCGGGTGGTTGCCGTATTAGATGGCACGGTTGCTTATTCTGGCAAAGATCCGAGTGGCGCAGGCAATCTAGTTATTGTGCGACACAAGAATACCTTGTTAACTGCCTACTCCCATACACGTGATTTGTATGTAGCAGAGGATGACACCGTAAGAGCAGGTGATCCAATCGCAACACTGGGTGCAAATACACAAAATGAATCGGTTCTACGTTTCGAAGTTCGTCGCGACGGTAATTCGTTGAATCCTATGGAGTTCTTATCAGCGCAGTAATTCGCCGCAATGTAACGTGCTGCATGGCGTAACCACCTTGGGGTTACAAAATTTGTTAAACCTGGGGATTTGCATTAGCAAGTTGCGCTAAGTTCCTTTAATATATAAAAAAAACAGCGAGAGTGTCACATGACACAGCATTGGGGAAACTTTACGATGGCCACTGACGAGCGCTCCGGATGGAACCGGAGAAGTGTCAGCAGTGGTTCGTCTTCTACAACCACCGTCACCGAAGAAGGAGGCGAACCAAGTGAAAAGATCACCGCAAGTAAATTGCGCGATCTCTCACGAAAAGAGATGGACGCGACTCGGCTATATCTGAAAGAAATTGAGCATTCGGAGCTACTGACGGCTGACGAGGAAAAGAGTTATACCCGTCTGGCTCAGAAGGGCTGTGAGAAATCACGGGCGAAGATGATCGAATGCAATTTGCGTCTGGTAGTCAAGATTGCGCGTCGCTATATGAATCGCGGCTTAGCATTGCTAGATCTTATTGAAGAAGGCAACTTAGGTCTTATCCACTCTGTGGAAAAATTTGATCCTGAGCGTGGCTTCCGCTTTTCAACGTATGCAACGTGGTGGATTCGACAAACCATCGAGCGTGGCTTGATGAATCAAACGCGAACCATCCGATTACCTATTCATGTCGTTAAAGAAATGAATGTCTATATCAAGGCTGAGAGACGTTTACAACAATCACTCGATAGAGAGCCAACTGCTGAGGATATTGCAGCGCTGACAGAGCGTCCCGTTGAAGATGTGATTAGATTGTTGGGTCTTCGTGATCGCGTGACGTCTGTTGATGTGGCCATTGGCAAAGATGGCGAACGTCCTCTGCTCGATATCATCCCAGATGAAAATAACGTTGATCCATCCATGGTTCTCCAGGATGAGACGGTAAATTCAAATATCAATGACTGGCTGCTCAAGCTTGAATCCAAGCAACGTGAAGTGTTGGTTAGACGATTTGGCCTTCATGGACACGAAAAGTGTACTTTGGAAGAAGTAGGGCAGGAGTTGGGAGTGACCCGCGAGCGAGTTCGCCAGATTCAGATGGAGGCGCTAAAGCGTTTGCGAAGAATTCTGGAAGGCAGTGGCTACTCTGCTGAAAACTTGTTCATGGCGTAAACGCTTTGCTCAATAAGTACTATAACAGAGGCGCTACTAGCGCCTTTGTTCGTTTTAGTGGTTGGCCAGTGTGTCGATCATTGCTAACCATGATTCTGAGGAATCATTTGTCCGCGGTAATTCGGCAATTGCATCACCAACAATGCCATCCGCGTCCCGCAGAACTTCTCTTCCAGCAGCCGTTATTGATGCCATGCTGCGTCTGGCATCCCGATCACTTTTTTCCGTTTGCACCATACCCATTTCTTCTAAAGGTTTTACTGCGCGAGTGACTGCTGATGGAGTTAATCGTACTGCTCGTGCGAGATCGACCCGGGTTGCAGACCCACCGTGGAGAGACTGCAGCTGTTTGAGCAGGTGATATTCAGTAAAGCTGATACCTCGGGTGCACGAAAGGGCTTGATCCAGCTTTCTTTCTATTCGCGTCGCTGCATGTAAAAGGGTGAAGACCTGAGCTTCCCGTGTTACCTGTATCGGTTGTACTTGTTTCATAACATGCGTAATGCGTGATTAGTCACGCATTACGCAGTAAATAAGTCCCAGAAGTAACTTATGGGGAGTGTGCAGCCCAAATAACCTGTTACATGTCCTGGGTTTCGGTCGAGTTGTAAAGAAAATTTAGAGTTCTGTGATTTGTAGAAGAGCCGCCGCAACCGGCCGGTACTCGCTCACCAGAACACTGTAAGTTCGGCAGGCGGCCCGCGTGTTCATGACTTCCAATGCAATACCGCGCTGCTTGAGTTCGGCCATCAGCGAAAAATCCGGGAAAATATGCAAATGCCCAGAGCCAAACACAACAATCTCCGGCCTTTCGTCTTCGAAGTCATCGAATAGAGGGTCGAAGTCTGCAAGGGTAAGGTTCTTGATATCTCCGCTAAACCAGTCTTCAACCACGCGAGTTTTGGTAATCAGAATGTTCTGATGAAAATCCTGACCGTTCACGCCCAGGACACCTTTACCGTAGTTGCTGATCAGGTTTTGATCAGAAGTCTCTAGATGCATTTTCATAACGCTATAATAGCGGCTTGAAGCCAACTGCATACCTGTTGGCGCTTAAATTGTCAGGAGATTTTTTTGAAACCGGTAAATATTGGCCTGCTGGGCTTGGGAACAGTTGGGCAAGGCGTAGCGAATATCCTAATTCGTAATGCAAATGAAATTCAGAGACGCACCGGTCGCTCAATTATTGTTACCCGAGCTGCTGTTCGAAATCAACGGAAAGCTGAAGCTCTGGAGCTCGGTATTAGTGTCACCACTGATGCGCAAAGCCTGGTTACTGATCCTGATATCGATATCATTTGTGAGGCGATTGGTGGTGATGAGCCTGCGCTGTCGTTGTTATATACAGCAATCGATCACGGCAAACACGTGATCACAGCTAACAAGGCTCTGATAGCTGTACATGGGAATGGCTTAATCGCCAAAGCCCGTGAAAAGGGCGTATGCGTGGCCTTTGAATCCTCGGTTGCAGGTGGTATTCCTATTATCAAAGCGCTTCGCGAAGGTCTAGCCGCTAATGAAATTCAATGGCTGGCCGGAATCATAAACGGTACCGGTAATTTTATTCTCAGTGAGATGGCAGAAAAAGGCCGTACTTTTGAGGATGTGCTAGCCGAGGCTCAGGCGCTGGGCTACGCAGAGGCGGACCCTACTTTTGATGTCGAAGGAATCGATGCTGCGCATAAACTCACCATCATGGCCTCGGTCGCCTTTGGTATGCCGCTGTCCTTCAACGCTGTTTACACAGAAGGCATTAGTAAAATCAGTCGCGAAGACGTCGAGTTTGCTCATGAGCTGGGTTATCGCATCAAGCACTTGGGTGTGGCGCGCCGGCGCTCCGAGGGTGTTGAACTTCGAGTTCACCCAACACTTATCCCAGAAAAGCGACTGCTGGCTAATGTTAACGGCGTAATGAACGCGATAGTGGTTCAAGGTGATGCCGTTGGCCCAACGCTCTATTATGGTCCTGGCGCTGGTTCCGAACCTACAGGTTCTGCGCTTGTTGCAGATATCATAGATGTGGTCCGTACTATAGATGCTGATCCTTCTCACCGAGTGCCTGCTCTTGGATTCCAACCAGACGCACTTGAGTCTTTGGACATACTGCAGGCAAAATACTTTGTTTGTGCAAACTATGTGCGGTTGCAGGCCTTGGATCAACCCGGTGTTATGGCGACTGTGAGTGGCATCTTTGGTAATCTGGGTATCAGCATAGAAGCTATTCTACAAAAAGAGCCTGACTTATTGGCTGCTGCGGCTGCAGGCGATTCCGACGTGACGGTTTCGATCATTCTTTTAACGCGTGTTGTTAAAGAAGGTCTGATTGAGCAAGCAATCGAACAAATTCAGGCCCTCGACTCCATAATGGAACCGGTAACCCGAATACGCGTCGAGTCTTTGTGATTTATCATATCCTGCGTACCCTTTCGATTTACTAAACTTAGCGATCGACCCTAATGGGTCCAAGGTTTTCAACCATGTCTGCACCTTCTAGTCGTCCTGCACATTACACGGGCCTGATCGATCGGTACAAAAATCGACTCCCTGTCAATGAAAATACCCCCATCGTGTCTTTGAATGAGGGCGATACGCCGCTCATCAAGCTCATCAATATCCCCAGAGACATTGGCTTTGAGGGTGAAATTTATGTGAAATACGAGGGTCTGAACCCTACTGCATCTTTCAAGGATCGTGGTATGACCATGGCCGTGAGCAAGGCGGTAGAAGAGGGCGCCAAGGCTATCGTGTGCGCCTCGACAGGGAATACCTCGGCAGCAGCTGCAGCTTATGCGGCTCGCGCAGGTATAACCGCGTTTGTACTGATCCCTGAAGGCAAAATTCCGATGGGCAAGTTGGCTCAGGCGATTGCACATGGTGCCGTTGTGCTGCAAATCAAAGGTAACTTTGATGATGGCATGCGCCTGGTCAAGGAGGTTGCCGGTGAAGCACCAGTGGCCATCGTTAATTCCATAAACCCTTATCGCCTCCAAGGCCAGAAAACAGCGGCGTTTGAAATTGTTGAAGCCTTAGGTCGGGCTCCGGACTACCACTGCATTCCAGTAGGAAATGCTGGCAATATTTCGGGCTACTGGATTGGCTTTAGCGAGGCGTGTGGTCAGAACACGGCGTCCTGCACATTGTGTAATGGCAATTGTCCCTACCTTGATAGCCCGATGACTGATAAGCGTCCCATTATGGTCGGCTACCAAGCCGATGGGGCCGCTCCTTTTCTGCGTGATGAGCCGGTCAAAGATCCAGAAACTCTGGCAACGGCTATTCGTATTGGTAATCCACAAAGCTGGGATCTTGCCCACGCTGCCGTTAATGAGTCGGGTGGTTGGTTTGATGAGGTCAGCGACGACGAGTTACTGGCAACTCAAAGCTTGTTGGCCAGGAAAGAAGGCGTGTTTTGTGAACCGGCATCGGCCGTCTCACTCTGCGGAGCGCTGCGCGACATCAAATCGGGTCGAATACCTGCTGGCAGTGTCATCACCTGTACACTAACCGGACATGGCCTCAAGGATCCTGATATTGCTATTCGCGGACAGGAAGTTGTACAGACAGTGCCAGCCGAGTTAGAAGCTGTTAAGGCTGCAATTCTTTCGCATTTGTAAAACTTCCTAGGCGCTAGCTTCCGTCATATCGAGGGGGCTGGCGCCAGGATTTCCAAGTTCGTTGAGTAGTTCGATGTAATTTTCTCGTTTAATGCACACGGCACCCATGCTGTTCAGGTGGGCAGTTTCCAATTGGCAGTCAATGAGTTGATATTTTTCACATTGCGCCAAATGTACTAATGCAACCTTGGATGCATCGCGGGCTATGGAAAACATAGATTCCCCGATAAATACGCGGCCCATCTGTATACCGTAAAGACCGCCGACAAGCGTGTCGCCTTGCCAAATCTCAATCGAGTGGGCGACACCCATTTTATTGAGTCGGCAATACGCATCAACCATATCATCTGTCACCCAGGTTCCAGTACTTCCGGCACGCGGGGCGGCACAGCGTGTCATGACCTCTCTGTAGGACTGATTCTCTGTAATATGAAATGTGCCGTTGCGCATCGTTTTAGACAGGCTACGAGTAATACGAATGTCGTCAGCTCGTATGACGCATCTTGGATCGGGTGACCACCACAAAATGGGCTCACCGGCTTCGAACCAAGGAAACACACCTTGTCGATAAGCATCAATCAACCGCCTAGAACTTAAATTGCCCCCAGCCATTAACAACCCGTTAGGTTCGCTAAGGGCTGTGCAGACTGATGGGAACGGCGTCACATCGTCGTCATGGGCCAGAAACGGAATGGGCATTATGCAATCACAGTGAAATTGGTACGGACTTGAAAGGTAGCAAATCGTTGAGCCCAGTGCATCTTAGTTCTACATGCCGACACTCTTGATCGAGATATTTTGCGATGGCATCACGAAAACCGGGGTGTTTAATGTGGTGAGCTGAGTAGGTGAGGGTAGGGACGAATCCGCGCGTAATTTTGTGCTCACCTTGAGCGCCGGGTTCAAAGCTTTGAATGTTGTTGCTGATGCAGAACTCAATACCTTGGTAGTAGCAAGCTTCAAAATGCAAGGAGTTGTATTCCGCTCGACAGCCCCAGAACCTACCGTAGAGTGTTGTTTCGCCAATAAACATGATGGAGCAGGCCACCGGCCACTCAGGCTGTTCATCCGTTTCATCGTAGGCAAACACGATAAACATGTTCTTTCCCATCAGTCTGCCAACACGCTCGAAGAAATCTTGTGTCAGTGAAGGATTCCCCCACTTTCTATCAAACGTTGATTGGTAGAATCTATGTACCCAGCGCCATTCCTTTTCACTTAAGGTATCGCCAAGTCGCTGCTCCACACGTAATCCGGCATCGTGCACATGGCGTCTCTCACGACGTATGGTTTTGCGGCGCTTTGACGTGCAGCGAGAGAGAAAATCATCAAAATCTGCGTAGTCATCGTTCTGCCAGTGGTACTGGCAATCCATACGCTTTAAATGATCTGTTTCAGTCAGAGCATCGCTTTCAGCTTTGGTAACAAAAAGGTAGTGAACACCAGAGAATTCTTCGCCATCGGCATACTGACGGATGGCTGAGGATAGTAGTTCTAATGTTTCTTCAAAGGGTTGGTCAGCTCGAATAAGTAGTCTGCGCCCCGTTGCTGGTGTAAAAGGAATACTGGACACAAGTTTGGGGTAGTAGTCGAGTTGGTTTTTCTCATAGGCCTCAGCCCACGCCCAATCAAAGACAAACTCTCCATATGAATTTGTCTTTAAGTAAGTGGGCACGGCTGCAATCAGTTCGTTGCCAGCTTCTGTTTCTAACCACAGCAGAAAATAGCGTGGATACCAGCCGGTGGCTTCGCCCAAACATCCTGTTGTTTGTAGGGAATGCAGGAATTCGTGACGCAGGAACGGGTTCCCATCGACACTTAAGCCGTTCCAGGCATCAACCTCTATCTCGGCCAGAGAATCGCGTATTTCAATCTGCAAATTGGTTGTCATGGCGACTATACGAATTTTGTAGTCGTTAGATTTGTCTACTAAGCGTTTAGCCCGTTTGCCTCTAAATAGCGCTCTGCATCCAAGGCAGCCATGCAGCCGGTGCCCGCAGAAGTGATGGCTTGGCGATAGACGTGATCCATGACGTCTCCAGCTGCAAACACACCGGGCACACTAGTGGCAGTCGCGTTACCCTGTGCACCTCCCTCGACATGCAGGTAGCCATCTTGCATGGCGAGTTGGTCAGTGAACAAACCTGTATTGGGGCTGTGCCCAATGGCGACGAATACGCCGTGTAGTTCAATGGTTTCGGTGGAGTCAGAATCTGTTTGTTTAATGCGCATACCGGTGACACCGCTATCATCGCCAAGGACTTCATCCAGGTTGTGGTTCCAGATAATACGTATATTGCCATTCTTTTCTTTTTCGAAGAGGCGATCTTGCAGAATTTTTTCGGCTCTTAGGGAATCGCGGCGATGGACCAGAATGACTTCGCTGCAAATATTAGAAAGATAGAGCGCTTCTTCAACAGCTGTGTTGCCGCCGCCGATAACAGCGACTTTTTGCTGCCGGTAGAAAAAACCATCGCACGTGGCGCAAGCGGATACACCACGGCCTTTGAACGCTTCTTCAGAAGGCAATCCCAGGTATTTTGCACTGGCTCCTGTGGCAATAACGAGTGAGTCGCAGGTGTAGTTACCGTTGTCACCGCACAGTTGAAGCGGCCGGACAGAAAAGTCTACAGATTGGATGTGGTCGCTGATGATCTGTGTTTCAAATCGCTCTGCATGCTGTTTGAAGCGTTCCATGAGCTCTGGTCCTTGCACCCCCATCGCATCGGCCGGCCAGTTGTCCACATCGGTGGTGGTGGTTAATTGCCCCCCAGGTTCCATGCCTGCGACCAGCACCGGATTAAGATTGGCGCGGGCAGCGTAAACTGCCGCCGTGTATCCAGCGGGCCCAGAACCAATGATTAGCAGCTTGCAATGTTGCGTATCGGACATAAGAAAACAGTGATCCTTGGTTTGTGCATGATTAACGATGAATAGTACCTGCAAACCAGTTATGAGGCTGTCCGAGAATAGTCCGATCTGCTGTGGAGGCGATCTTTCGGCCAGCTTTCCTCGTAAATATCGGCGAATACAACAACTATTCACTTCAATTGACGAGAAAATCTGATTCAAAATCTCACGCCCTCGTAACGATCGCTATTCTCGGACAGCCCCCTAGCGCGGCAGGAACTGTTCGTATCCTCTGCTACACTTTATCGTTCGGCGTTGTCTGTTGTATTTTTGAAATGCAATGGCAGTAACGCTCTCGTCTTATTGATTGCAGGAAAGGTTTTTTTGGCTCAAGCTACCAAAAAGCGCGCAGCGGCTGCCCGTAAAAAAGCACCGTCTCGCAAGACGACTGCCGCCAGCAGCAAGGCTGCTGGGCGCGTTACTAGTACGCGAGCGAGTGCATCGCGGCGAACAGCCACTTCGGGGTCTCGTACAAAGAGTAAAGTGGTGGGTAAACAGACTGCTGCGGCGAGAAATCGAGCAGCAGCGACTGCCAGTCTGGCCAATACACAGGCCTTGGGGCATATGGGGCGCCTTTTTCGAGAGGTGGGAGCCATTGTTTGTGCATTTGCTGCCATTACCGCTGTGTTGTCACTCACATCGTTCGATATTAACGACCCTGGCTGGTCGAGCACGGGTGTTGGGGCAAGCATTCAAAACAGCGTGGGTCGAGTCGGAGCCTGGTTTGCGGATGTGACGTTTTCGTTGTTCGGATTTATGGCTTACTTGATTCCCGTCGTAATCGCGGTTAGTGGTTGGTTACTGTTTCGCGACCATCGCCGTCGTCCCGGTGCTTACCGGCCATTTGTGTTTGTCCGAGTCATTGGTGTTGCATTAATGCTGCTCAGTGCCAGTGGTCTGGCCGATTTGCATTTCAACGTTCCTGAAGGATCACTTCCTCAAAGCATCTATGGCGGTGGAATCCTTGGAACTGCTGTGGCCTGGCGCCTTGTTAGCTTCATGCATCACTTGGGAACAACTTTACTGCTACTAGCGGTCTTCTTCAGCAGTATGACATTGGCTTTTGGTACGTCCTGGATGCAACTTATCGAATCGCTAGGCGGAATTGTTGTTGGGACTTTCGAAAAGCTCAGTGGAGGTTTCTTCTCGCTGTTTGAGAACCAGCGCGAAAACGCCAAAATCAAAGCGGCTGACCTAGCAAGAGAGCAACGCTTGCAATCTATGTACACCGATGCTGATGAACCCTTCGCCACGCGCTCCAACAAATCATTTTGGGAGCGCTTGGGTGGATCAGTAAAAATCCCCGAGCTCGATCCACTACTCGATATCGATGCTGACAGTCCACCGCAAACCGGATTGGCAGCAGCGTTAGCCATGGCCCGGGAAAAAGCAAAATCGTCGGCTGGTTTAGCGCAGAGTGCTGCTAAGGGGGCGGCAAATCAGTTAGGTAAGGTTGGTACAGGTTCTAATCGAATGGATACCATGGGCGATTCAATCGACGATGCCTTATTGATGGATGACTCAGATGAAACGTCGCGAATAGATTTAGCAGCGGCAGCAGCGATCGATAAACTAGATGATACTGGCGCAGAATCTCTAATACTGGGTAAAACTAAAGCAAAAGTTCCCCCAGCAGCGCCTGAGCACATCAAAGTATTACCAACAATTGACCCCGCAGCGCGCAAAAAGAAAATTGCCATCAAGCCTCGAATTGCTGATCATAAACAAGCCAAATTGTTTCTTGATGTACCAGATTCTGACCTGCCGCCACTGTCGTTACTCGACGCACCAGAGCCGCAACGCCCAGGATTTTCAGACAGCGATCTTGAAGCCTTGTCTCGATTACTCGAAGAGAAATTAGCCGAATTCAGAATTACCGTCGAGGTTGTAGCTGTTCATCCTGGGCCTGTTATTACTCGCTTTGAAATGCAATTAGCTCCGGGTATCAAGGCTAGTCGTATTACAGGGTTGTCCCAAGACATTGCACGATCAATGTCGTTGGTTAGTGTACGGGTTGTTGAAGTTATTGCTGGAAAATCCACCATTGGTATTGAGGTGCCAAATGATCACCGTGAGGTTGTTCAGCTGACCGAAATGCTGCAATCACGGGAGTACATCGAAAAGCAATCACCGTTGACGCTGGCTTTGGGTAAAGATATCAGTGGTCAGTCGGTGACAGCCGATCTGGGCCGTATGCCTCACTTGCTCGTTGCAGGTACAACTGGCTCCGGCAAATCGGTGGCAGTCAATTCAATGTTGATTAGTTTGTTATACAAAGCCACTGCCAAAGATGTGCGCTTGATACTGATTGATCCCAAGATGCTCGAACTGAATGTCTACGATGG
>JBLHWG010000035.1:0-24231 GCA_047629055.1 Halioglobus sp. | reverse complement strand
TTGCCGTTAAAGCGGTTATAGACAAAGTTGAAGCTGAAGGCGATCTAGCCGATGGGGATGTGTTCATTTTTAATGACGCACATATCGGTGGGACACACCTGTCCGATATGCGATTGGTTCGCCCTTACTATCACGATGACAAATTATTCTGCTATTTGGCGTCTGTGGGACATTGGCATGATGTTGGGGGGGCTGTACCAGGTAACTACAACCCCGGTGCCACTGATGTCTTTCAGGAAGCTATAGTCATCCCACCCGTGCGCTTAGTTCGGGCGGGTACGACTAATCAGGATATCGTTGATATATTGATGAGGAACACGCGCTTACCACAATCCGCTCGTGGTGACTTGAATGGTCAATTGGGTGCGCTCGATTTGGGTATTCAACGAATGGGTGAGCTGTTGACAGAATACGGCGCTGTTACCGTTGAGTCGGCACTAACAGAACTTGGCGATCGCGCCGAGTCTCTCATGCGAGCAGAGCTTAGCGCCTTACCCGATGGTCGGTGGAGCGCAGAGGATTTTCTAGACAACGACGGTATCGTCGATGTGCCGTTGGCTATTAATGTTGCACTGGAAATCCAGGGTGATCAGCTGTCGATTGATTTTACGGGAACCGCTGCGCAGTGCGCAGGACCTGTCAACATTGCGCTGCCTACATCGGTGGCAACAGCTTACGTTGCCATTAAGCATTTGTTTCCGGCCCTGCCTGCCAATGCGGGCGTCATGCGTCCTATAACGGTAATTGTTCCTGAAGGTTCGTTGTTGGCAGCAGAATTCCCTGCGCCTACCGGCGGTTATACAGAAACGATATTACGCATGATTGATGTGATTTTCTCGGCGGCGGCAAAAGCCACACCAGAACTGGTGGTTGCGAATGCCTATGGCACCATCAACGCCTTATCGATAGCTGGTAAACGCAGCAATGGCAAGCCGTGGGTCATGTTCAGTTTCTACGGAGGCGGGCATGGTGCCTGTATTGAGGGTGATGGGCTCAATCACGGCAATGCGCCTATTTCTACTGCAACCATTCCTCCGATGGAAATACTCGAAGCAGCCTATCCAGTTATGTTTCGACAATGGGCGCTTCGCCCTGATAGTGCAGGTACCGGAGAACATCGCGGTGGCATGGGTGCCATCTATGAAATAGAAGTGCTGGAAGAAAACGGTGCCGATGCATTTCTGTTTGGTGAACGCGGACGGTTCTCACCCAAGGGTATTGTCGGTGGTGGGGATGCAGCGATGAACGTATTTCATTATCAACAGAATGATGGATGGGCGCAGCCTGAAATGGTGTCCAAGATGCGAGGTATTCGGTTGCAACAAGGGCAAGCCGTTAGGCTGGAGACTCCGGGTGGTGGCGGTTATGGATCAAGCACTAATCGTGATCCCGTACAAGTTGCCAAAGATGTAAGACAGGAACTAATCACCCCTGAGCATGCGGACTCGAATTATGGGGATAACTGGCGAGCAGCTGATCATGAGTAATGAGAAAATGCACAGCTCTGGGAGCATGGTGGGTGTCGATGTCGGAGGCACCTTCACTGATGTCTTCGTGTTGAATGAAAAGGATGGAACCGCCTCCGTAGCCAAGGTACCGACATCGCGACCTGATCAATCCGGCGGCTTTCTGCGTGGCATTGAACAACATGTCGATGATTTTGCAGATATAGCTGTTGTCGTTCACGGCACTACAGCAGGAACCAACGCGCTGCTAGAGCGCAAAGGTGCCCGCACAGGTGTTATTACCACGCAAGGGCTACGTGATGTTCTAGAGATGCGCAGGCGAGATCGTCCACGAACCTGGGGATTACGCGGAAATTTTGAGCCTGTTGTAGATCGTGAACATCGGCTGGAAGTACCGGAGCGCACGTTGGCAGATGGCTCTATTCGCACACCTGTGGATTTGAGCGCCGTACGGGATGCCGTACAGCAATTGCAAGCTATGGGTTGTGAGTCGGTAGCTGTGTTGTTTGCTAATGCCTATGCAAATTCTGCCAACGAATCTGCAGCGGTGGATACAGTTCGCAAGCTCTGGCACAATCAACACGTCACAGCCTCCTACGAAATTCTTCCAGAAATACGTGAGTTTGAACGGTTTTCAACAACGGCCTTGAATGCCTATTTACAACCCGAAGTATCAGGCTACCTCGATAGATTGGAGCAGGCGCTGAGTTCTAAAGGGTTTTCTGGCGAATTTATGATCGTGCAGTCGAACGGCGGTGTCATGGCGGTTGATACTGCTTGCAAACTTCCTATACGAACCGCCTTGTCTGGACCTGCTGCAGGCGTCATTGCTGCTGGCTATATCGCCCAGAGTGCAGGTTTTGAAAACGTCATTACTGGGGATATTGGTGGGACTAGTTTTGATGTATCGCTTATCGCCAATGGAAAGTCCATGCTTAGCGCTCAGACCTCCATTGATTTCGGCATGGTGGTTCGTACCCCCATGATCGAAATTACCACCATTGGAGCTGGTGGTGGATCCATAGCATGGGTTGATAAAGGCGGTTTACTCAACATCGGCCCTGAAAGTGCCGGCTCCGATCCTGGCCCAGTTGCTTATGGATTGGGAAATGACAGACCCACCGTTACCGATGCCAACGTGGTTCTTGGGCGTATTGATGCTGATAGCCCGATAGGCGGCAGGCTTGATAGATTGGATAAAGCCGCTGCAGAAATTGCCATTGATACCCATGTAGGAAAACCGCTTGGACTAAATACCTTAGATGCCGCTGAAGCGATTCTGCGAATAGCGAATTCGCGTATGGCGGGTGCTATGCGATTGGTGAGTATTGAACGAGGGTTTGACCCGAAGCAGTTTGTATTTATGCCTTTTGGCGGTGGTGGAGCTTTGCACACAGGAGCATTACTGAGTGAGGTGGGAATTACCCGCGCATTAATACCTCGCTATCCCGGTGTGACTAGCGCTATGGGGTGTGTTATTGCAGATATGAGGCAAGATTTTGTGCAGACGATCAATGCAATGCTGGATACGCTTGATGAGCAATCATTGGCAGCCTTTATGCAATCCCATGTCGATCAGGGCATGGCTATGCTTAAGTCATCCAGAACCCGATTCATAACCACAGAGGCATCTTTTGAGCTGGACATGGCCTACGTTGGTCAAACTCACACGGTGTCGGTACCCGTGCCTGTGCAATTGAACAATGAAAACGTTGTAGCACTAAGCAGGGAATCGATTGTTGTGGCATTTGAGCAGGTTTATATCAGTAGTTTTGGCCGTTTGCTTCCAGGTGGTGTGCGCAGAATAATTAATTTGCGCAGCTCGGTTACTGGCAAGAGACCAAAATTCGACCTACGCACTCTGGCGCCTGAATCAATAGCCTCTGTGCGAGAAATACCTAAGGAAAAATCGACAAGACCGGTCCGGTTCAATGGTGAATGGCATGAGACAGCAGTCTACGATCGGCTCTTTTTACCGACGGGTATGATCATACAAGGGCCTGCAATTCTTGAGCAAGCAGACACTACAGTGCTTATCGAGCCTAACCTGCTAGGGCGTGTCGATGAGTACGGTAACACTATTATCGAATATAAAGAGGATTTGATTTGAACGATCCAGGCACATGGGATTTGTCGCGAACAGCAATCCTGACTATCGATTTGCAGAACGATTTCCTTCATGCAGACGGCGCCTATGGTCGGGCAGACCAGGGAAGTGATGCTATAAAAGCCTTGCCTGATCGTATTGCACCACTAGTGCGTGCGCTGAGAAGTAAAGGCGGTAGTTATATTTCTGCACAATTTTCTCTTATACCCGGACCACACGGTGAGCCATTGATAGCGCCTCACCTAAAAAAATTGCGGCCGTTCTTGGCTAAGGGAGATTTTGCACCGGGAAGTTTTGGTCACTCCCTGATCGATTCTTTGGCCCCCGCTGACTACACCATTGAAAAAGTGGCTTACTCGGCCTTCTATCAAACGCGTCTTGAATACATCATGAGGGCTGCTGGAATTGACCACTTGATAGTTGGCGGAATCGTTACCAATGGGGGTGTTGCTAGTACGCTGAGAGATGCACACTTGCGTAATGTGGATACCGTTATGCTCACAGACGGCTGTGCAGCCTTCGACTCTGAGGTGCACGATGCCACGCTACTTTCACTGGCAACCGTCACGCACAAAATGAGTTGTGAGAACACTCTTGAGTGGTTGAGTTAGTGCCATGGTAGACAATATACAATCAGCTGACCGTACCTTGAAACAGCGGCTACAACAATCTGAAATTCTGGTTGCACCTGGCGTCTACGATGCTCTGACAGCAGCTATTGCTTGCGATGCAGGGTTTGAAGCGCTGTACTTGAGTGGGGCCGCGGTTTCATATACTCGCTTAGGTCAGCCTGATATTGGCCTAACGTCTGTAACTGAGATGGCAGATACAATGTCTCTGATTGCAGATAGGGTCGATTTGCCTGTCATCATAGATGCAGACACTGGCTTCGGTAATGCGCTCAACGCTCAACGCACTATGCGCCATTATGAAAGAGCAGGTGCGTCTGCGTTGCAAGTAGAGGATCAGACCCACCCAAAACGCTGCGGGCATCTATCTGAGAAAAGCCTGATTTCACAATCAGAAATGTGCGGAAAAATTCAAGCTATGGCAGACGCGCGAGCCTCTGAAAATACGTTGATCATCGCGCGTACCGATGCAATAGCGGTTGACGGGTTTGAGGTAGCTTTAGAGCGTGCAGTTGCCTATGTTGAGTCTGGCGCAGATGCTCTATTTATCGAGGCACCGCAATCCCGGGAACAACTCACCGCTATTGCTCAGCAGTTCTCGGGAAATATCCCTTTGTTGGCTAACATGGTCGAGGGTGGGGCTACACCAATAACAGACACTACAGATCTACAAAATTTAGGATTTTCCATAGCGATTTTCCCGGGTGGAATCGTTCGGGCACTGGCTCATACTGCTAAGGCTTACTATGCCAGTTTGCATAAGACTGGATCAAACACGGCATTTGCAGAGCATATGTATGATTTTGATGGGTTGAATGAGGTTTTAGGCACGGACCAGCTGCTTGAACGTGGGAAACGCTACAGCAATAAATCTAACTAGAGCCAGCGAAGGAGATCCCTACTTGATTACATCCATTCCAGCGTTAGCGCCACCTCCCAGTTCTGGATTTGATATCCAAACAGGAACGTTGATCATTGGAGCAGGGGCTTGCGGACTTGTCGCAGCTCTAGCCGCACATGAACGTGGCCAGGAAGTACTGATTATTGAGGCAGACTCACTGCCAGCAGGTTCGACAGCTTTGTCAGCCGGCTTAATTCCGGCTGCTGGGACATCCTTGCAGAAAAATGCGGGTATAAAAGACTGTGCAGAGCTTTTCGCCTCTGATATACAAAGCAAAGCAAAAAATGAAAATTCAATTGATCTGGTTGAGAAGCTAGCCCGTGAATCAGCCGCAGTCATTGAGTGGTTGATGGAAAAATATGATTTGCCGTTTACTCTAGTCAATGAGTTCGACTATCCCGGGCACTCGGTTCGCCGTATGCATGGACTACCTTCCCGATCTGGACGCGAGCTGGTTGATGCATTGCGTTCAGCATGTGAGCGCGTGAGCATAGACATATTGTGTAATCGCAGAGCGGTGATTCTTCATACAGAAACGCTTCTAGTAAAAGGTGCAAGCATCTGTAATAGCCATGACCCATTAGAGACTGAAACCATTGGCTGCAAAAAACTGATCCTTGCATGCAACGGATTTGGTGGCAATCGAGACATGGTTTCAACGTTCACCCCTGAGATAGAACACGGCTTGTGGTTCGGTCATTCGGGCAACCAGGGAGAGGCTATAAAATGGGGTGAGGGGCTTGGAGCTGCTATGAAGCACCTCGGAGCCTATCAGGGGCACGGCAATGTGGCGTCCCCACATGGAATATTGATTACCTGGGCGGTTATTACAGCAGGTGGAATTCAAGTAAATAAAAATGGTGTACGGTTCTGGGATGAGTCACAGGGCTATTCTGAAGCTGCTCGTCAGGTTCTGTCCCAACCTGAGGGCGTGGCAGTCACTATATTTGATGCGCGTATAGCTGCCATTGCTCGACAATTTGAAGATTTCAAACACGCCGAAAGTGTGGGTGCCCTTGTGGTATCCGAATCCCTAGATGAGCTGGCCCTGCTTATAGATTTACCGGGAGATGAAGTGAAATCAACGTTAGCCAACTTACCGCTTAATGGCACTGACAAGTTCGGCCGGAGTTTTTCTGAGCCTGCATTGCAAGCCCCTTATTATGCAGTGAAAGTCACCGGTGCGTTGTTTCATACACAGGGCGGCTTGATGATTGATTCTGGTGCGCGCGTTCTACACACCAATGGTGAGGTATTTCCTAATCTGTTCGCTGGGGGTGGGGCGGCATGTGGGGTTTCCGGAAGCGGTGATAGTGGTTATCTCTCTGGAAATGGATTATTAAGTGCCGTGGTACTTGGATATGCCGCAGGTATAGCTGCGGTTGAATAATTCATAGGGTATTGAGCCCTATCTTAGATACCACACATTATGCCGGTGCTGGCCGAGGCTATCTCGGTTTTGATGATGATGAACTGGTGGCTGGTTCTGGTTGCCTTAATTCGTTGCATCTGATTTTATCATCTCTGTCAACTCAATTTTTCGAGTTGAAAGAATCATAAAATTTGTTATATAACAGTACTCAAATCTAAGAGTTTGCAATTATGAATAATGATGCTCGCCATTTGGCACAGCAATCCATGGCATTTGTTCTGGCTGGTGGGCGTGGCAGCCGTCTGTATGAGCTGACAGATCGGCGAGCAAAACCTGCAATGTTTTTTGGTGGTAAAAGTCGCATAATCGATTTTGCGCTGTCCAATGCGGCGAATTCAGGCATTCGTCGCATCGGCGTTGCGACTCAGTACAAAGCCCACAGTCTGATCCGGCATATGCAGCGAGGTTGGAGTCATTTCAGAGCTGAACGTAACGAATCGTTTGATATTCTGCCGGCTTCCCAACAACTCAATGCGGAGAATTGGTACAAAGGTACCGCAGATGCAGTAACTCAAAATATCGATATCATCAAAGATCATCATGCTAAATATATCGTAATTCTGGCTGGAGATCATATTTACAAGCAAGACTATTCATTGATGATTGCGCAGCATGTCGCTACCGGTGCGGATGTCACTGTGGGGTGTGTGGAAGTACCTCGCATGGAAGCTAGTGTATTTGGAGTGATGAAGGTTGATGAACATGATCGTATCCTGGAATTTGTAGAAAAACCTGCAGACCCACCAGCAATGCCAGACGACCCGGACTGGGCGTTGGCTAGTATGGGTATTTATGTATTTGAGACAGAGTATTTGTTTGATCTACTGAACAAAGATGCACAAGATCCGGAGTCTACGCATGATTTTGGTCATGACCTTATTCCGGAACTGGTTAAAAATGGCAAGGCCATTGCGCACCCATTCAGTCGCTCGTGTGTACAAACAGGATTAGAGAAAGAACCTTACTGGAGAGATGTCGGTACGATAGACGCGTATTGGCAAGCCAACATTGATCTGACTGATTTTCAGCCAGATTTGGATATCAACAGTCTTGATTGGCCCATATGGACGTACTCAGAATTAACGGCACCTGCCAAGTTCATTCATAACGAAGTTGGGCGAGTGGGACATGCAGTATCGTCAATGGTCTCAGGAGGCTGCGTTATCTCGGGGTCCAGTCTGGATCGCTGTTTGCTATTTACAGGTGTTCGTACGCATTCATACTCTTCACTCGATGGAGTGGTCGCGATGCCTTACGCTGAAATAAATCGAAATGCAATACTCAAAAATGTGGTTATCGACAGAGGCGTAAATATCCCGGCAGGTTTGGTCGTCGGAGAAGACCCCGAGTTCGATGCGAAACGTTTCCGTCGAACCGAGGGCGGAATTTGCTTAATAACGCAACCCATGATTGATAAACTGGATGCGTAGCGCACTGTTGTTCGTAGAATCATTAATTGAGCCAGCCCTTAGCCAAGGTATCCTTCGCTAGACCAACGTAACCCATGACAGTGCTATGAACCAGCAGATTGATACAACCCCTATCGCGGGCCAGCGACCTGGTACGTCCGGATTACGTGCCAAGACACGCGTGTTTATGCAACCCGCATACCTCGAGAATTTTATTCAGGCGGGCTTCAATGCTTTAGAAGGCGTGGCTGGGAAAACGTTGGTGGTCGGTGGCGATGGGCGATTCTACAATCAGCGCGCGATTCAGATCATCATGAAAATGGCGGCAGGCAATGGGGTGGCGCGGATCGTAGTTGGCCGTAACGGACTCCTGTCGACGCCGGCGGCCTCTGCCTTGATTCGTGAGCGACAGTGCGATGCCGGAATTATTCTCTCTGCCAGTCACAATCCGGGTGGTGAAGATGGAGATTTCGGCGTGAAATTTAATATTGCGAACGGTGGGCCAGCACCGGAATCCTTGACCAATGCCCTTTACGAGTACACGACAAAGATCACCTCCTATGATTTGTATCAGGCCGAGGACGTGGATCTTTCAACAGTGGGCGAGAATGCTCTTGGGCAAACTATCGTTGAGGTGGTTGATTCTGTCAATTGTTATGCAGGATTGATGAAAACGCTGTTTGATTACGATGCAATCCGGGCGTTGTTTGCGAGTGGATTCACCATGCGTTTTGACGCGATGCACGCTGTGACTGGCCCCTACGCCAAAGCTATCCTGGAAGATGAACTAGGTGCTGCTGAAGGCACGGTAGTCAATGCTGTGCCCCTACCTGATTTTGGAGGTGGGCATCCAGACCCTAATCCAGTTCACGCCCATGAACTATTAACAGAGATGTTCTCAGCCAATGCCCCCGACTTTGGCGCTGCCTCCGACGGAGACGGTGATCGAAACATGATCGTTGGTCAGCATTGTTACGTGACGCCTTCTGACAGTCTGGCAGTCCTCGCGGCCAATGCGCACCTAGCACTAGGGTATACAAGTGGCCTGGCGGGTGTCGCCCGCTCAATGCCGACTAGTCGAGCCGTGGATCGTGTGGCGAAGGCCGCTGGCATTCCCGCCTTCGAGACGCCCACAGGTTGGAAGTTCTTCGGCAATCTACTTGATGCTGGTATGGCCACCCTCTGCGGCGAGGAAAGCGCTGGGACGAGCTCGGACCATGTTCGTGAAAAGGATGGATTGTGGGCCGTACTGTTGTGGTTGAACATATTGGCGGTAAAGCAGGTGTCGGTCGCTGCTTTGATGGCAGATCATTGGTCACGTTATGGCCGTGACTATTACTCCCGCCACGATTATGAAGGTGTCGACAAGGTCGCGGCAGGGTCGTTAATGACATCGTTGCGACAAAGACTTGATGAATTGCCAGGGACCAGCATCAACGGGCTGAGTATCACAGCTGCTGATGATTTCGCTTATACCGATCCAGTTGATGGTAGCCGCAGCGAACATCAGGGTATTCGTATTCTATTTGGCGATTCTGCGCGTCTGGTGTTCCGGCTCTCCGGTACTGGCACAGTGGGCGCTACTCTGCGTGTCTATATGGAAAAATTTGAGCAGGATTCAGCGCTTCACCACGAGGATACGCAGTTGGTTCTGACGGCACTTACTGAGATCGCAGATCAGCTAGCTGGAATTAGCGAGTATCTCTTGCGAGTTAAGCCGGATGTAACTACTTAACGCGGGCTATGGATTCGTTTTTATTAAAAAAGCTCGTTTCGAAGCTGGTGCATTTCATACCGGGTTTATTGGTGTTGATGCTGCTGGCTTTGCTATTTGTCAAACGTTTCCCCAGAACGTGTCATAGCATAATATTCCTGTCAGTTTGCGTACTGTTGGCAGCTTCATCACCACCGGTTAGCGATACGTTGGTCTCCTATTTGGAAAACCAGAATCCGGTAGTACAGACAATACCTGTAGACACACACTCCATCCTTATATTGGGTTCAGGACATACGTGGGCACTAGATAGGCCGCCGAATAGCGTGTTGTCTGCTACGGCACTATCTCGGGTTACTGAAGGTATCAGGCTCTGGAAAAAAAGTCCTGACACTATGCTGGTGACTGCTGGGCCAAAGTTGTACAGCGTCATTGCCCATGCAGATGTCGCTGCAAATATGGCACTTGCGTCAGGTGTTTCTGCTGATAAAGTGGTGCGATTCACTGACACCATGGATACTGTGCAGGAGATAGAAAGACTTGCGAATTATGTGAACGAAAATCCAAATGGAGGCAAAACTCGAGTCGTCATTGTTAGTTCTGCAACCCATCTCCCTAGAGCGGCCCTAATGATGAGTCAGTTTGATATTCCTTATACGCTAGCGCCAGCGGATTTTATTTATATGGGGTCACCATGGTACCGGTTCAGCTCCCAGTCCATTTATAATGCAGACCGTGCCATCCATGAATTTATCGGCATGTTATGGCACTGGTTGGCCCCTACTTGATTTGATGGGGCTACAAACCCATCACGCATTCTGGTAATGGTGGATTTGCAATGGCCAGATAGTCATTGGCTGGAATTTTCACAAAACCTTTAATTCCCAGCAGCATTTTATCTGACTCATAAAGATTGTTAAAAGCGTTGCTGAGCGCTGTAAACACACCGTCTGGGTTGTGCCTTAATGCGGTAATCAATGGTAACCCTGGTGTCGGATCAGTCCATTCTAGTACCTGTAGTTTTCCAGCAAAATGCTCATAACGTTGGATAAATCGCCATGTGACTGCATCTATTGAGGCAATATCCGCTGTTCCCTCTGCAACGGCTTTAGCAGATTCTAAATGCTGTCCGGTTTTTAATTTGTGATTGAACCAGAAGTCATGTTTTTTCGCATGCCAGTAAATGGCTGCGTAGCCTGATTGTGAAATGGGCTGATTAAATGCCAGTACAGAATGCTCGAATTCTCGTACATCTTTGCGCGGATCATCGGCTCTAACGACTAAAGGGCTACAGTAGTAGCCAGCCGAACAACCGTCAATACCATAGTCTGGTGTGCCAACCAGGTTGACCTTGTCATGAAGGCTCAAGCGGTAGGGCATGCCACAAGTTTGGCTAAGTACGAGTTCGGGATTAAGCCATACGCTAAATTCTTCAGCATCTTGGGACAATGCATCTGGGCTATCAATTCCAACATTTGCCAGTTGATGGCGAATCAATTGCCAAAAACGTTTATGCGCATCTGCTATTTCAGGGCGCTCGTACATCATCAGATTGGCTATCAATATTGTGACTCTCTTGGATTTGGGTTTGTTTACTACTCGTTTTTGGTGTCACGGACCCTTAGCAGCAGTTCTTTTGTCCTGCAGAGTCACTACGACACTGGCACGAAGACGTTATCGGAATATCAGTCATAGATTGGGCATGAGTCAGCTTTTGCTTAAGCTGCGGGAGTTCAAAAGTATCATTGCGTTTTTCCAGGCATTCAACCAAGCCGTGTAAAGACCAGACGTTGTTTGGGTGTTGAGCACAGCGTTGTAGTTTGTTATTCAAGCCAAGATCAGTACGGTAAACATCTTCCGCTTCGTCATAGTGACCCTGTGCTGTGAGCAGGGCTGCTAAGGCATGCCGAGGAGGATGCATCCATGGCCATGGTTCTGAATAATGCAGTGCGTCATTGCGTTTGACACTCTCTCGCAGTTGCTTGAAGGCTTTGTTGAATTCACCCTTGTGATAGGCAAGTTCACCTTCCAGCATTGTCTCGCCTACCGCCAGAATATCTATAGCGGGGTTATTAAAAAATATGCGCCCTTCAGGAATTCTAGCCACAGCCGTGTAAAATAATTCTTTTTGTTGTTCTGCAGCTTGAATGTTTTTTAAAAATGCATATGCAACGCATTTCGCATAGTGGTGCATAGCGATGGTCACTGGATATAGGGTTGCATCATCGGTTATGGGTTCGTCAATAATTTCATTCCAACGACCAAATCGAACTAAAACGTGCATTTTCATCGAGTAGTAGCCTTCCAAAGTCGTGACCATAAAGGGTCGGCCTTGAATACTTAACAACTCTTTCGTGATGGTTTTGCAGATCAATTCGGCAGCATTTAATGCAGGTCCATACTGTCCCAGAAACATGCAAGTGAACATCATGAGATGTAAATCATGGGCTCTAGCTGTGGTATAAAAATTATTAGGCCCGGCATAATCCACATAGAGATCATCTGCCCGGATTGCTTTCTCGCTAGCAAGCCTTGCAAGTTCGTATTCTCCGCATAGTACGTAATTATGCCCAGGCATATGATTCAAATGTCCGGCATCAGGGCACAGTGTGCTCAAAATATCTGCAGATTGTCTCGCGCGTTCTGGTTCGCTCGACATTTCAGTGACGTGGATATGCAAATGCAAAATTGCGGGGTGCTGTTGCTTGCCTGCTGCGTTGTTCGCAGCAATAGATTGTTCAATAACCTCTAATGCTTCAAGGGTATCGGCACCTGCTGTAGGTTCGCCCGTATTAACATTCCATAGTTTCCAGGCAGTTCGGGTCATCAGGGCTTCAGCGAATAATGCAGCTACATCGTGGTCGTCTCTGAAGTTGTAATAGACTCGTCGCATAGCACTGGCGTAGTCATCGTCCCATCGGTCAAACTCCTCACCGCTAACAGCATGTGGTTTCTGGAACCTGCGGGACAGTGCTTCCACGAGTTGCATTTCCAGTGCCGTCGCAGTTTGAAAGTGGGCCCTAGCAGATTGAACTGAATTGTGGCAAAGCTGTGTTGTTATGTTGGCTTCGTCCAGACTGTGCTGTCGCCATAAATTGTTATAAAACGGGCCAGCAGCATAGGCAACACCCCAATGGGCCATGACGCACTCAGAGTCGTGTATCAATGCCTGATTAAAGCACGCCACACCTTCTTCCTGGTTAAAGCCGTAACTCCAGTTTAGACCGATGTTGAAGTATTTTTGTGCCTCGCTTGACGAGGTGCTGATTCGTTTTGTATGACTTCCTAAGTCAAATCGATCCACTTTAAAACTCCTGGGAAGCCATGCCTAATTAGCTCAGTTCTAGAATCACTTCGAGGGTGTGGCAGTTTTTTGTGTCAAGGGCTCTAGGTAGTATAAGGCAGAAACCAGCATAAGCGGCTAGTGAGGTGTAGAACGAAATCAGCGCATCGATAGCAATGATTTTGTGGACTGTTTCTCCCCAATTTTTGAAGTGAATAACTGATGCGTGTGAACTCTGCCACGTAAGGGTCCGTGAATCTCAATGTTGACCCGATCACCTTTTAAACCCTTTCTGCCAGAGAAACTGGAAAAAGAAAGGACTAGTCGCGGAAATCTTAGATTTGGTCCCTACAGATCCTAGGTTTTAAGTCGAGACGGTTGTTAGACACATTGATTTCTGCCTGATATGTCAGGCGAGTAATAATAATAAAAAAAACAATGATTATACGAAATTTACTCCTATCTCTTTCTCTGTCCCTTACCCTAATTTCTGGCAATGTTAATGCACAGGAAGTGGGAGCCAGAGAGTCTTCTAGCTTAAGGTTTGATGGCCAAGAATATTCATACAAGTGGTCTAGCGAAGACCTCCATGAATTTACCCCTGGCAACCAGAACGTCACTGGACAGTGGACGGATATGGTGACAATAAATTACTATCCGATTGTATCCACAGGCGAGGATCTATCGGTGGTCGCGAATGCGGTGCTTTCCAACTACGAAGATGCTGGTGGGATAGTATTGGGGGTGGAATCTATACCCAGAACGAAATCAAAGGCTGCTGAATACATAATCGCCGTGGTATTTGGCGCTCCTGAGGCCGCTGAATTTGCATTGATTAAATTCCAGCTGCATGATCGTATCGGTGCTTCCATCGCTTACGCTCATCGCGAGTACGGTGCAGATGTGGGAAATCTAATCAATGATTGGATGGAGGGAAACGGCACACGGCTTCAGGACAGGATCACGAAGTTCGGTGATCTGCCTCCGTATGTTGATTTTCAAGCAGATGATGAATCTGTGATTTTGAGCAGTCTGGAACAGGCTATCTAATTACATTGACGAACCACTCCTGTATGCCGGATCATGAGCGGCTGAGTTGATTTGATTTCTGGGGTTCCATTCGTTTGAAAGATGATAGTTATGAAGCCAAACTTGAACGTGCAGAGTACGAACTGTACATTAAAAAAATTGGTCGAAAAAAATCACACCCACTACTGTACAAACTTCTGCGACTTCTAGGTATTAAGGTGCGACCACCACACTATGCTACGCCGGCGTCGGTGTTTGCCTTTTGCACCGTCTATATCGCCATACTGGTTGCGGCGTTATTGGTGTTTTTACAGAAAGATTCTCAGAGTATCAGCGCGCTTTCAATCCTGGTTAAATCGATTCCTATCGGCATGGTTTTCGGTTTAATTATGATGCTAATCAATATCGAGAATACGAAGAACTTCAAACTGACTCCGTGGAAAGATATCTAGTAGCCCGTGGCTAGGGTGGTTAGTGTGGTTAGTGTGCAGCCAGTTTGAGCCACTCGGGCTAGCTGATAACTCATCTACGGTTTAATCTTTGGCTGCCTCAAGATTTCCGTAATGGGAGAATGCACCGCTATTTCTGCCCAGTATATAGTCAGCAGCCCGCACAGGCTCATATCCGCAATTATCAGACTTCATGTCAGCGGGCGCTATGAGTGCTGTCGGGTTTGGATCATGAAACATAGCGATTGAAAAACGTTCAGCGGTGCTGGTATTCCTCACTCTGTGGACATTGGTGGGTAGCCGATTGTCAGACCATCGAGCCAATAGATCGCCGATATTAATCACCAAGGTATCGTGAATGGGGGGAGCCTCAATCCATTCACCATTACGGGTTTTCACCTCAAGGCCAGGCGTTGTTTGAAGTAGTAAAGTAATGCAGCCAAAGTCTGTGTGCGGTGCGACTCCAAAGGCATCCTTGTCTCCTTTAGTTTCCGGATAACGAAGTAGTTGCCCACGCAATAGTGAATCGTTGTAATAATGTTCGAAAAAATTATCCTTAACATTTAATGAATGAGCTATGGCGCGTAGCAGGGCATTGCCAATGGTTCTGATTTGTTCGGAGTAGGTAAGGACTGCATCTTTAAAGTTTACAGGCTGTTCTGGCCAGTTGTTCGGACCACACAAAGCCACTTGCTGCTGGCGAAGTGGGTGTTCAGCGGCTAGTTCTGCACCCCAGAAAAACACTTCTTTCTGATCATGTTGCCTTGCACCGTGCATCTTTGCCATTCCGGACGCCAGGTAACCACGATTATCTGTGTTTATGGCACTTTGATTTTTAATCTCTACTGGCAGAGCAAAAAAGGATTGTTGGGCAACTTGAATGTGCCGTATGACTGATGTATCCAGCGTAAAGCCACTCACGTAGAAGAAGCCGCTGTGTCGCATAGCCTGTTGAATTTCACCGGCAATAGCTTTTACTGAACGGTTAAGCGCCTCAGATTCTGCCTGTTCGATGCAATAGAGCAAGTCGCGAATATTGATGACTGGAATATCATTCATCATATCAATTCCTATAATTGCGGCGCTTTAGACAGCGTAACCCACAACAACACTGTGATGGGTGTAAACATCAATCGTGTGTGTTTTTAATTACCTGGCAAAATTTGCTTTCATGGGAGCAGGTTCCGGCGTTCATATCACGGTAGTCCTGTTGCAGTTGTGATTATAGGTGCGGGGCTACGGTAAGAATCGCGATTCCCCGCCGCGTTCGTGTTTACTGATTGGCTAGCACATCCCAGCAAGCACCCATCGTGTGATAGTCGGTTTTTCCCGGTGGGGATTTAAGGTTGTCGAAAACGGATCCATCGCGGTTGCGGATTCGAAACCAGGCGCCCTGATCATGATCTATAAGCGTATTCCAGCTGTACTCCCACAAGCGGCGGTAATCATCTAAGTAGTGTTGTTCACCGGTATGTTTGTAGAGTCTCCAGGCAGCGGCAAAAGCTTCAGCATGCACCCAGAAATATTTGTGCGCATCAGCAAAAGTGCCGTCAGGTGCGAATCCATAAACCAGGCCGCCGTGTTCGAAGTCCCAACCCTTGTCCATGGCAGCGCAAAATAATTCTCCGGCACGTTTTGACCATAGTTCATCAGGTTGCCAATGATTTAGTTCGAGCAATAGCTTCGACCATTCAACCTGGTGGCCTGGTTGAAACCCCCATGGCTTGAAAAGATCGTCTGGCTTGTCAATGTTGTATTGCATATCGCACTGCCATTGGGCGTCGTAATGCTCCCAGATAAGACCGTTGTTGATTGCTGCGAGTTCTACCGAGAATCGTTTTGCAAGTCTGGCTGCACGATCAAGGTAGCGAGTGTCTCCGGTGGCACGCATCGCTAATAATAAGGCTTCACAGGTATGCATGTTGGCGTTCTGCCCGCGATAGGGGTCAAGAACACTCAGAGTCTCATCTAATTCATCCGCGTAAGCACCCGACTCTTCATCCCAGAAGTGGTGCTCCATAAAGTCCCAGATTTCATTAATTGTCTGTTTTTCGTCATCAACGCCTGCTAATACGAGACTGGCGGCTGCCAGCATGACAAAGGCGTGGCCGTAAGCCATTGCGCGGCCATCTGTGACCTCTCCGTTTTCAAGAACCCAGGCATAGTGGCCCTCAGCTTGTTTGTGTACAGTTTTAATAAATTGCATGCCGTCTTTTGCCCAAGCCAAATAATCGTGATTATTGTGAAGTCGGGCGGCTGTGGCGTAATTGAATACAAATCGAGTTGAGCTGACAAGATGACGCATGCCAGCGTCATAAACGGACCCATCGTCGAGAAAGCATTGGTGAAAGCCACCATCTGATGCCCGCACATTGGGCTCGTAGAAATCTAAAATCGACTGTATGTGTAAATTCAAGAAGTCAGGGTCTGTAAAGTCTGGATAAGATGTCGTATTCATGAGGTTCATTATAGAAGACCGGTAGGTCGTTATTTTTACGTTCCTGATCTGGACAGGGATGTCCGGTACCGCTAATCTGCGCGACAGACGAAAGATACATTCGTACACCTAGGAGCCTGCCCGAGAATAGCGTCCGTACTGCGTACGCAGTACGGGCGCAGTAGATAGTACTATTCTTGGGCAGGCCCCTAGTATTGTTAGCTAGCAAAATTTGTACTCAGGAGGCTCTACCCATGCCATTGTCAATGAATCGAAATGTCTTTATTACCTGTGCCGTTACTGGCTCTGGTGGTAGTCAGGACAAAAGTCCGCATGTGCCGCGTTCTCCAGAGCAGATTGCCAATAGCGCTATTGATGCTGCTAAAGCAGGTGCGGCAATTGTACATTGTCATGTTCGGGATCCAGAAACGGGGGCACCTCGGCGAGATGTAGCGCTTTATCGGGAAGTAACAGAACGCATACGAGATGCGGATATCGATGTGGTGCTGAATCTGACAGCCGGTATGGGAGGCGATATGGTCTTCGGTTCTGTCGAGGCGCCGTTGCCCGTGGCTGCCGGAACCGACATGGCCGGTGCTACAGAGCGGATAGCACATATTCGCGAGTGCTTACCTGAGATCTGCACCCTCGATTGCGGAACCATGAATTTCGCAGAAGCCGATTACGTCATGACCAACACGCCAGGGATGCTGCGGGCCATGGGCAAGATGATGACCGAACTTGGTGTAAAACCCGAGATTGAAGCATTCGATACCGGACATCTCTGGTTTGCCAAGCAGCTTGTCACGGAAGACATTCTGGAAGCCGATGCGTTGGTTCAATTGTGTATGGGGGTACCTTGGGGCGCTCCTGACGATCTGAATACCTTCATGGCTATGGTCAACAATGTCCCAAGTGATTGGAATTGGTCGGCATTTGGCTTGGGCCGTAACGAGATGCCTTATGTCGCCGCATCCGTGCTGGCGGGTGGCAATGTGCGAGTTGGTCTTGAAGACAATCTGATGCTGGCCAGAGGCCAGTTCGCCACCAACGCACAATTGGTGGAACGCGCGGTAAACATTATTGAGAATATGGGCGCCAGCGTCATGAATGCTGCCGATGTTCGCGAAAAACTCAACTTAACTAAGCGAGCGCCGGTATGACGATTAAAACCGTAGCGTGTGTGGGTGGTGGTGTTATCGGTGCCGGTTGGGTCGCTCGACTGATAGAGAATGGCATTGACGTCAATGTCTTTGACCCTGCACCCGATGCGCAGGAAAAAATGCAGGCTGTTCTCGAAAATGCTGATCGTGCCTACGCCAGATTGACGATGGCGCAACGTCCGGACAAGGGTGATGTGGTCTTTTGCGCAACGGTTGAAGCTGCCGTGGCTGCGGCCCAGTGGATTGTTGAAAGTGTTCCAGAGCGACTGGATGTTAAACATTCGGTATACGCGCAAATTGAAGCACATGCACCAACTGACGCCATCATTGCATCATCTACATCGGGCATCATGCCCAGCGATTTGCAAAACAGCTTAGCGCACCCCGATAGACTCATCGTTGCGCACCCGTTCAATCCGGTTTATCTACTGCCTGTGGTTGAAATTGTCGGCGGCAAGCAGACCAGCGCAGCCAACATTGATCGGGCAAAAACGTTTTACGCCTCTCTGGGTATGAAGCCCATACATGTGCGAAAGGAAATTGAAGCCTTTGTTGCCGACCGATTGCTTGAGGCTATCTGGCGCGAATCGTTGTGGCTAATCAAGGACGGCATCACCACTACAGAAGAGCTTGATGACATTGTGCGATTTGGATTTGGCTTGCGCTACGCACAAATGGGCGTGTTTGAAACGTATCGTATTGCCGGTGGTGAGGCTGGAATGCGGCATTTTCTCGCACAGTTTGGTCCCTGCCTAACCTGGCCCTGGACAAAACTCATGGATGTGCCCGAGTACAACGATGAGTTGGTAGATCTGATCGCAGGTCAGTCAGATGAGCAATCAGGGCACTATGATATTCGAGAGTTAGAACGTATTCGTGATGACAATCTTGTGGCAATTCAGCAAGCACTCAAAGCCAATGAATGGGGTGCAGGCCTGGTGTTGGCTGAATACGAGAAAAAGTTGTTCGATGCTGGTGCCAAGAAAATGGGCGATACAAAGCCGGATTTCTCAAAACCGATTCGCACAACTGAAAGACGCGTTCCGCCAGATTGGACGGACTATAACAATCACATGAATGAAGCGCGTTACCTGCAATGCTTTGGGGATGCGTCAGATGCACTCATGCGCATGATTGGGTGTGACGCTGAGTACATTGCTTCTGGTGGTTCGTACTTCACCGCTGAAACGCATATTCGTCATATTGATGAAGTAGGAGTCAATCAGCCGGTTTACACAGAAACGCAAGTAATCTCAGGTCGAGGTAAAAAACTGCACGTTTTCCACACCTTGTATCACGGTGATGGACGTGTGCTGGCTACTGGCGAACATCTGTTGATTCACGTGTCATTAGAAACGCGTTCGGCCAGTGAGCCTTCCGCAGAAATTTTGGAAAAATTGACCGAAATTGCAACCCTACATGCTGCATTGCCGACACCTGAAGGGGCTGGTCGCGCCATTGGGCAACCACGCTGAGGGCTCTGGCGTCGCGATTAGCTCACGACGCCTCACCTAGGTAATAGCAACACTCACTTTTTTAAATAGAAGGCCTTTGTATGAATTTTGGTTTAAGTGAAGAACAGCGTCTGATCATAGACACCACACGGGCCTTCGTTGAAAAAGAGCTATATCCGCACGAAGCGGCTGTCGAGCTAACTGGTCACCTGGATATGGACTTAGTGCGCGAGATTCAGAAAAAAGCTATTGAAGTTGGCTTGTATGCGGCCAACATACCGGAGGAATTCGGTGGTGCTGGCTTAGATACCGTTAGCTGGTTGTTGTATGAAAAGGAATTGGGCAAAGCCAACTACGCGCTGCACTGGACCTGTGTTGCCAGACCCTCAAACATACTGTGCGCAGGTACCGAAGAACAGCGAGAAAAATACTTAAAGCCCTGTGTAGCCGGTGAAAAATGGGATTGCCTTGCCATGACGGAGCCGGGTGCAGGGTCAGACTTGCGAGGCATGTCGGCCAGTGCAGTTGTCGATGGTGATGACTGGATCCTTAACGGTACCAAACATTTCATTTCGCACGCAGATATTGCAGATTTTGCTATTTGCTTTATGGCAACGGGTGAAGAAGACACTCCGCGTGGTAAGAAGAAATTGATTACCGCCTTTTTTGTAGATAAGGGAACCGCTGGATTTCATGTGCGCGATGGGTATCGAAATGTGTCGCATCGCGGATATACCAACGCCATACTCGAATTTGATAACTGCCGTATTCCTAAACGCCAAATGCTGGGGGAACTACACAAGGGGTTCAACGTGGCCAACGATTGGCTAGGTGCAACACGACTGCAAGTGGGTGCAACTTGCCTGGGGCGCGCTGAACGTGCGTTTGGTCATTCCGTGGAATATGCCGCTGCACGAAAGCAATTCGGGCAGCCCATTGGGAAGTTTCAGGGCGTCTCGTTCAAGCTTGCAGATATGGCCTGTGAAATGAAGGCTGCTGAACTAATGATTCTGGAGGCAGGTTGGAAATACGACCATCAAACTGCCACCGATGCCGATATGGCCATGGCCAAACTCAAAGCGACCGAGATGCTTGCGATGGTCGCTGATGAAGCGATTCAGATACATGGGGGCATGGGCTTGATGGACGATTTGCCGTTGGAGAGGATTTGGCGTGATGCGCGTATCGAACGAATTTGGGAGGGCACGTCAGAAATTCAGCGCCATATCATCTCTCGAACGCTGCTTAGAGCGCACGGCGCCTGAAACTACAAGCACAAATGGCGCATTGAGCTAAATTGAGCTGCGACACACTTGGCTCAACTGGCGTCGAACAGTTAATATGGTGCTACGTCAAAACTAGTGTGCCATTGTGAGTGATACCAGCCCAATCAAGACCACCGTGCGTGGCGTCATTCTGGAAGTAACCCTTGATCGGCCCAAGGCCAACGCGGTTGACTTGGCAACCAGCCGAATCATGGGCGATGTCTTCCGAGATTTTCGCGATAACCCTGACTTACGGGTGGCAATACTTACCGCTGCTGGTGAGAAGTTCTTTTGCCCCGGATGGGATTTGAAGGCGGCTAATGATGGTGACGCTGTTGATGGAGATTACGGAGTAGGGGGGT
Organism: Halioglobus sp.; assembly: GCA_047629055.1. Classification (GTDB taxonomy): domain Bacteria; phylum Pseudomonadota; class Gammaproteobacteria; order Granulosicoccales; family Granulosicoccaceae; genus Granulosicoccus. The sequence goes on along the minus strand of JBLHWG010000035.1, from coordinate 3,131 downwards.
TCGGTGGATTGCAGGAGCTTCCGCACCTGAATAAGCCCGTTATTTGCGCCGTTAATGGCATCTGCTGTGGCGGAGGGCTGGAAATAGCGTTGTCTTGCGACATCATTCTGGCAGCCGAGCACGCCACCTTTGCTTTACCAGAGATCAATTCTGGAACGGTTGCCGATGCAGCCTCCATCAAACTGCCAAAGCGTATTCCACATCATATCGCCATGGAGATGTTACTCACAGGCAGATGGTTAGATGCACAAGAAGCCAATCGCTGGGGATTCGTCAATCATATTATTGCTGCCGATAAGCTTAACGAGCAAGCATGGGCCATGGCTGAGCAACTTGCGTCGGGCCCACCATTGGTATTTGCGGCTATTAAAGAGATTGTGCGTGATGCTGAAGACAGCAAATTTCAGGATGCACTTAACCGGGTTACTCAGCGTCAGTTGAAAACGGTCGATACACTTTATGGGTCAGAAGATGGTTTGGAGGGTTTTCGAGCGTTTTCTGAAAAAAGAGATCCAGTCTGGAAGGGGCGTTAGTGAAGAATAAAGTCAGCGATCGGTCGACCATCAATAAGGCTTTGCGCCTGAATCTTGATGAGAAGAAATACGGCACCATTGCCGAAATCGGTGCAGGGCAGGAAGTTGCGCGTCAGTTTTTTCTGGCAGGCGCAGCTGCAGGCACAATCGCGAAAACGATTTCTGCCTATGATATGCAGTTCTCGGATGCCATTTACGGCACCCAAGAGGGTGGGCGTTATGTCAGCAAGGCGCGTGTGGAAGCCATGCTGGATAAAGAATTCCCATTGGTTGTCTCACGTGTTGGGACATCCCGCTCACGTACATCGCGCTACTTTTCTTACGCTGCAACCGTGTCTGCGAAAAGTTATAACCGCGTTAACGAGTGTCATGCCTGGTGTGGAATTCGTGTGCAGATGTACCCTAAGGCAGAACCATCGGACATCATTATTCACGTGCGTATGCTGGAAAATTCAGCAGAGCAGCAGCAAGATACGCTCGGTATATTAGGCGTTAATTTGATCTACGCGGCCTACTACTATTTTGAAGATCCTAAAAAGCTCATCGACTCTCTCTCTGACGGATTGAATTCAAATCAAATTGAAATCGATTCCATACACACTAAAGGTCCATATTTCGAGGACCTCGACAACCGTGCCATCAATCTGCATTTGATTCGGAGCTGGAAAACACGAGCAATTATGTTTAAGCCCGATGGTGAGGTTGTTGTTCCCGCCGAGATGCTCTACAAGAAGAACGTGTTGACTACGCGAGGATCTTTTCGCCCAGTCACACGACTGAATGTCGATATGATCGAGCAAGGATTTCAGGCGTTTAAAGCTCACGAGGATATCAGTGACGACAACTCCATCGTGTTGGCTGAAATATCCATAAACGATTCCAACGGCAAAGACCTTATGGTGCCCGAGGAAGATTTAATTGCACGAGTAGAGCTACTTAACGCATTGGGCTATAGCGTGATGGTGTCGGATTACACGCGCTACTTTTCGCTACGAGCCTACTTTCGACAATACACGACTAAGCAAATCGGTATTGTTGTTGGAATGATTAACATAAAGGAAATATTCGATAACAAAATGTACGTGGGTGTCGAAGGCGGAATCCTGGAAGGTTTTGGAAAGTTGTTTCCAGACAACACGCGTTTGTTCGTTTATCCAGAGCTAGATGATGAGGGTGGTTTGAACGACTTTACGAGTATTGAGGTAGAGGAGCACAATCGGTATCTCTATCAGCATTTGCTGGAAAACAAGTATATTTTCGGCATTGAATGCAGTAATCCTGAGTTATTCAAAATCTACTCACGCGATGTGTTGACAAAGCTGCCGATGGGTCGGGGTGAGTGGGAAGATTGCCTGCTAGAAGATACGTCTAGCCGTATTATTGAAAACAAGATGTTTGGTTTTCGGGGCTAGGAGGCTGTCTCGTTAATTATTCATCCGTGGCGGTGTCAGGATAGTTTCGTCAACTACCGTATCGGGTGATGCGGCCATTATCAAATTGATAGACAATGATAACGGCCGAATTCTAAACTAGATCCTTAGGCGTTGACATCAACAACAACACGCCCCTTAACCTGGCCCTTCAAAATCTGTGCACCCAGTTCGGGTAAATCGGCAAGTGTTGCAGACTGCACCATAGCTTCAAGTTTATCCATTGGCAGGGACTCGGCAACGCGCTTCCAGGCCGCTAGGCGGTTTTCGTAGGGTTGCATAACTGAATCTATACCCAGCAGATTCACACCGCGCAGTAAGAAAGGGATGACCGTTGTAGGCAGATTTGCTCCACCAGCCAGACCGACAGCTGCGACTGACGCACCGTATTTCATTTGACCTAGCACTCTGGCTAGCATAGAGCCACCTACGGCATCAATACAGCCTGCCCAAGACTCCACTTCTAACGGACGTTTAACCGTCTCGTTGATCTCCTCACGAGCTACGATAGTGGTTGCACCCAAGCTTTTAAGGTAATCGCTGGTTTCAGGTCTGCCAGTAACCGCAGCTACTTCATAACCCAGATTGGCAAGAATTGCGGTAGCAACCGATCCCACGCCACCCGCTGCACCGGTGACGAGAACTGGGCCGTTTCCAGGCTTAAGACCGTGGGCTTCCAATGCCATAACGGACAGCATTGCCGTAAAGCCTGCAGTTCCAACAGCCATGGCTTGTCTGGTTGACACACCGTCCGGGAGAGGTACAAGCCATTCGGACTTGACTCTGGCCTTTTGGGAATAGCCACCCCACCAGGCTTCACCAACACGCCAGCCAGTGAGCACAACTTTGTCGCCTTCGGAGAAAACCTTGCTATCCGAGGCTATTACTGTACCTGCAAAGTCGATTCCGGGTATATGTGGGTAGTTTCGAACAAGCCCGCCACCGGGACCGACGCATAATCCGTCTTTGTAATTGACCGTCGAATACTCCACAGCGACCGTTACGTCACCGTCTGGAAGTTGTGAGTCGTCCAGTGTCTGGATGGATGCTGACGTCTTGCCTTCGTCGTCTTTTTCAACAAGCAGTGCTTTGAAACTCATTGTTTTCCTCGGTTTTAATATTAAAAATATGCGTCTGTACCCATGGTAAATGAAAACTGTGGTCTGCC
>JBLHWG010000034.1:0-24793 GCA_047629055.1 Halioglobus sp. | reverse complement strand
CCTACAAGGGGCTACTGATGCAGCAGGCATACCCTATGTGCATACTGAATTGGGTGGCGGCGCTGCATCCACTGTGGAAACGCTAGCAATAGCCTGGGTAGGTTGCCATAACGTGCTTCGCCAACAGGGCCTGCTTAAAGGTGACGTTGAACTAAGGTCATCTCGAACTTTTGAAATTAGAGATAACTCGTTTTACGTGTACGCAACCTGTGATGGCATTCTGGCGCAACATTTACGGCTAGGTGCTGACGTACACCGAGGAGACCCACTGGCATCAGTGGTCTCAATGGTTAACACAGGTGATCAAGCATACGTGCTCAAGGTACCTAAAAATGCGACTTTGCTAGCCACTAGACATGCAGGACCTGTTAAAGCTGGAGATCTAGTCGCCATATTGGCCGATGAAGTTCCGCAATAATTAATCATTGCTCAACTGGCGTGCACGGAAGTGAATTGAGCAGGTAGGATTAGCGCACCCACATCACTGTGCTTGCCAGTTTGCGCTCCATGTCTTTATCAACGGCGACTGTATCAGTCATTATTCCCACTCATGATCGTATCGATTCGCTATCTATTGCCATAAATTCGGTACTGGATCAGCAATACCCAGTCGACGAACTCATCATTGTTGACGATGGTTCAACTGACGGAACCAGCGAGTGGTGCAAGCACACTCACCCTGATGCAATGCTGATCACGCAATTAAATCACGGCGTCTCTCACGCGCGCAATCGAGCCATCGAAGTCGCCCAAGGCGAATGGATTGCGTTGCTCGATTCAGATGATCGCTGGTATCCGGAAAAACTGCGCATCCAAATGGAGGCCATTAGTCAGAGCCCCGAACTACGATTTTGCCACTGCGATGAACACTGGATACGCAATGGTAAGCGTGTGAACCCTAAACACAAGCACCGAAAATACGGTGGCCAGGTTTTTGAACATTGCTTACCCCTTTGTGCCATTTCACCATCTGCCTCATTAATCCACAGATCGTTATTTTCGGACATTGGGCTATTCGATGAATCGCTTCCAGCTTGCGAGGATTATGACCTCTGGTTACGAATTTGCTGCCAAGAAGAAGTATTGTTTGTTGATCAGGCGTTACTTGAGAAAACCGGCGGCCATGAAGATCAACTTTCACAGCGCTATCCTGCGATGGATCAGTACCGACTTGTGGCGTTGGCGAAGGTACTTAGAGCAGGAATACTCACGCCAGAGCAACAGCAGCAAGCATCGACAACCTTTCACGATAAGCTAAGGATATTTAGCCTAGGTGCTAGAAAAAGAGGTCGACAGCAATCGATTCAGTCTATGCTTTCGGAGTATCAAGACTTGATAGATCCGTCAGCATCCCTTTAAATCAAGAGCCATTGAATCATGCCCACTTTGGTATTTCGCCTGCGCAACGTTCCTGAAGACGAAGCGGATGATGTCCGTATGTTAATGAACGAGAATGATTTTGACTGGTACGAAACATCAGCTGGCAATTGGGGGATTGCAATGCCTGGTATTTGGGTCAGCAATGATAAAGATCTTCACAAGGCCAGGCAGTTGATCGAAACTTATCAACAGACAAGGCAGTCGACAATGCGGGAAAACTATCACCAAGAAGTCGAGTCGGGAAGCGTAGTTACTTTTGCTCAACGCCTAAAAGAACACCCCTTAAGAGTGGCGAGCCTTGTTCTTTTTTGTGCATTTATTCTGTTTGTTTCTATCAACCCGTTCATGCAACTCATCGGTTACAAACCCTAAGGGCGGGCGTCATTATCCCTAAGTATTGAGCTGGCTTGCTAGGTTGAACATTTTTCAAAAACGCGTTATGTGACGTGGTTCATGCATCAGAAACGGGTTGAGAATAGACTGACAAGAAATAAATTCAAGCCTGATGATGTTGCAGCTTTCACGCCCTATAGCACTGACTTCTCTAAGAGTGAGCCTGCCGCTACCGGCATTTCACGCTTGTGTGAAGTGGCTGAGCTGCGCCAGTATTGTGGCAGCATTAACCGGCTGTCAGTCCGCAATAGGGCGAACTGACCTGCAGGAACCGCAGCTTTACTTGTCAGCAGTAGAGTCTTATGTCGGTAATCAAGGCAACTTGAGTGTAGCACCCTCAAGCACTAGACAAACACTCCCAATAAACGACGCAAACAGCAACTCCTGGCTCAAAACCATCGATACTTTGTATGCTCATGCACGCACGCTTGTGGAAAAAGAACTCAGCGTAGACTTGCTGCATATAAAACTGCTCGTGTCTGAAGATCAACCTATAAACGACGAAGTCACTCGCGAGACAATCCGTTTAATCACCTCACAATTTGGGAAAACTCAGTTCTCTGAGCGCTTTCTATCCAAGGTAATGGATGCTCAAGTTGGCACTTATGCAGCACTCTTTTCGTCGCGACTTAATGCTGTAATGGTTAGCAGAAAAATGCTGCGCAACTACGAAGATTCTTTACCGCAGGACTCGGAATTACGCAAAGCTGCCTTGCTAACTTTGCTTATCCATGAACTTGTCCATGCCGCTGACGACTTGCGATATCACATTCACGATAACCGAGCGTTGAATTTCCGTGCATCGTTTGCACAGTCAGCAACCTTTGAAGGCCATGCCCAATGGGTAACACGAAATATTTGTATCCTTAACAATTGTCTTTCAGGATTGAATGCTCTGGACAACTTCATGTTTAACCGCAATGCAGCCCCAGCCATACTTTCACAACCTGTCGAAGCTATTAGTCACAATGTCTTGGAATATTCCTATGTCGAGGGCGAACGGTTTATAGCGACACTTGCAAAACGTGAAAATGGCGATCAATTGATCGACCGGCTTTTAAGCTCTCCTCCCGAGGATCCTATCCAGATCTTGGCACCGGCAAGCTTCCCTGATGTCGAAAGAGAAAATCGAAACCAACGCTTGATAAGAGCCGGTCTGGATATTGACCACCCTTGGGTACAGGGAAACTGGATTGGCGTAGAAACCTCTCCTTTGAAAGGTGTGAATTTACGCTCTGACCCGGCCGCCCGGTCCGCAGCAATCGACGGATTCACGCGCCTTATCAATAGCATGGTCTCACTGCAGTTATACGATCAATCCATGCCCGAATCCTCGCCAATAGAAGTAACAGTTTTGCAAACAGAGACTACTCACACTGCATCCCTGTTCGCACGGACGCTGCATGAAAATGCCGCTGGCCCAGAAAGCTCAATGCATGATGAGTCAGTCACTGTAAAACCGAAGGCGAGCTCTACACACAACGAAATGAAAGCGCATCTATATCGAACCGCCTTGCCTGGAAACAAGTCGTATAAAACAACGATTGCGGTATCCGGAGATTATCTCGTTCAGATATCAGGACAATCCATTAGCAGCGTCGTACTGGACGATTACGCAGTGCGTGTTTTGTTGAACCTGAAACTCGGAAAAATCAACCTTTAGAAACTACCCGGTAGTTATCATCTGTGATCAAGGCGCACGTATTCCATTTGCGACTAGGCGAAGGCACTGCCGTTGACAGAAAAGCGATTTTTCAAAAACTGCATTTGATCAACCAGTACATCGCGATTAGAGAGATAAAAAAACTCGTATCGGTTTGGTGCAAACGGAATTGCCAACAATTGCATATTGGCTTCTTCAGGAGTGTGGCTCCCTTTGCGATTGTTACATCGCCTGCAAGCTGTTATGCAATTAGTCCAAACATCTTTACCTCCACGAGAAGTCGGTACGATGTGGTCTCTGGATAAGTCTTTAACAAGAAACTCAATGCCACAGTACATACACAACTGCTGATCGCGTGCAAATAAAAGGCTATTACTCAGTGCAGGGGTAAAAGCATGGTCGTCGACACGACCACCGCAAGCGATGATGCTGGGCAACACCAATTCGGAACGAATGCCTGCTTTGTTATACCCACCTCTTACCGTGTGAGCCATGTCACCGATACTCCAAAGTACCTGGTCCTTTACTAGCAGCGTGGCCGTTTCTTGCCAACTCAACCAGGCGATGGGAGTACCAGCCTTGTTCAGGCGCAATACTTTGCTGTTCATCGTCAGTTACGTGTTTGTTTTATGCCTATCGTGTATACCACAAGAACGCGATGAGTTTAAGTGTACAGCCGGACTAATTTTCGCCCCGCAAAAAACCATCCTGATGTTGCCTTAACGAAACTCACTTCAAACAACGCCCAGGAATCCACCTGATTGCCTCTGCCAAAGCCGTGCGTATAATCCACCTCTGTCTATAAGCTCAGCATGTGTTCCTGACTCCACAATTGATCCCTCATCTAACACAATCAATTTATCAAGCGCTGCAATTGTCGATAAGCGATGAGCCACCGCCAGTACCGTTTTACCCTCCATCAATTGCGTTAATTGTTCCTGGATTGCCGCCTCAACCTCAGAATCCAGAGCTGATGTGGCCTCGTCAAGAATCAGCACCGGAGCATTTTTAAGGATTACGCGAGCAATGGCTATGCGCTGTCGTTGCCCACCTGAAAGCTTGACACCGCGCTCACCTACGAATGCATCCAGACCCGTTCTCCCTTGCGGATCAGACAGCTTTGGTATGAACATCATGGCTTCAGCCTGTTTCGCCGCAAGTAGAATTTGCGCATCAGTTGCGAAAGCCTTGCCGTAGCAAATATTTTCTCGTATAGATCGATGCAACAACGACGTATCCTGACTAACAACCGCAATTGCTGCTCTCAGACTGTCCTGACTGACATCGCGAACATCAACACCATCGATGGTGATGGAGCCAGTGTCTACGTCGTGAAAGCGCATCAGCAAATTAACAAGTGTTGATTTTCCAGCACCTGATTTTCCGACCAAACCCACTTTTTCTCCAGGTTTGATGTCAAAACTGCAGTCTTGCACCACATTTCCGTTCTGGCCGACGGCATCATATTGAAACCCAACAGAGTCGAAAACCACATACCCGTGTTTAACGTCGAGAGATTTAGCATCTTTCCTGTCAGTAATCGCTAGAGGCTGAGAAATTGTCTCAATGCCATTCTGCACAGTTCCAACGTTTTCGAACAATGACGTTATTGTGCGAAGTACCCAGCTGGACATTTGATTCAGCCGAATAATAAGGCCGTTAGCCACTGCAATCTCACCCACGGTCAGTAATTCGTTTAACCATAAACCGATCGATATAGCTGCTGTGCATCCTATTAGTAAAGTGTTCAGCACCGTCAGTGTGATGGTCATTTTTAGGATGGCTCGCATCAGCACACGAAACGCATGGGTGTGGCGGCGCAATCCCTCGCCTGCAAAATCTTCTTCCAGGGAATGATGAGCAAATAACTTTACCGACTGAATATTGGTGTAGCTGTCGACCACACGTCCCATTAACGCCGAGTTCTCCTCAGACAAACGTGCAGATTTACGTCTCACCGGTGGAACCATAAAAAGCACAACCGCAAAGTACGCAAGCATCCAGATCAATATAGGCAGCAGCAGCAATACGTTGATATCGACAAAAAACAGGACGGTGCCCAACAAATAGATAACCAGCATCCAGGCACCATCGACGATATTCAAGACGGCTTCTCGAACCGCGTGCCCGGTTTGCAACACCTTCTGAGCAATTCTTCCAGCAAAATCGTTTTGGAAAAAAGTCATGCTCTGACGCAATACGTATCGATGATTTTGCCATCGGGTGGCATTGGCAAGTCCCGGAGCAAGTGCCAAATTGATGATGGCTCGTGTACTCAGCAGCGACAGTGGGCGGATAAAAATAACCACCACGATCATCCAGATCAGATCCGTGCCGTGTGTATCAATGAAGAGCTCACGGGAGGTTGCGCCCATCCAGTCCAGTATTCGACCCAGATAGATATAGACGTAGAGTTCGCTTAGCGCGGCTATTCCGGACAACAACAGCGTCGCTAAAAGCACACTTTTGATCGGTTTAAGATAAAACCAGAAAAAGTGTAGAGTCTCTAACGGGGGTTGCGATGCCGGGATGGGCCGCAACGGATCGATCAGTGATTCAAAAAAGCGGTACACAGGATTGTATGCTTAGCTGTCAGCCGGGTAAACAGCATAGCGAATTCCCTCGCTGATCGGGAGATCGTCAGCGAGTAAGTTCATATTCTAAAAAACAGGTAGAGCAGTAAACCGTTAGTTTTGGGAATGAGCCGCGGTTAACGATTTTCAACAGCAGCCCTGGCTGACTCAATTTTAAATGCAGAAAAACGAGTAATCATTCGCAAGAGTGCTCGAAAAAACTGACCGGTTAGCCGTGAAACTTCTCTACTTCGGAGCACGCGGGCTTCAAGTACGTACTGATTAACTTGCTCATTAGAGATATTGAATCGTTCTTCTTTCATGTCTGGGGCTCTTGTCTAGTATGCTATTGACGTGGTAGATGGTATTGCCTTCTTGATACAGTACAATCACCCGGATAACACTATTAATTGTGAAATATAAGCACATATAAATATGGACAAATACACCGAAATGCTGGTTTTCTCGAAAGCCGCCGATATGGGCAGCTTTTCTGCGGCTGCTAGAGAACTCGATCTAACCCCATCCGCCGTGAGCAAACTCATTACGCGTCTGGAAGATCGCTTGGGGGCACGTCTTTTTCAGCGTACAACCCGCAAATTGAGCATGACAGCTGAGGGTCACGCTTTTAATGATCGTTGCGGTTCTATTCTCGACGAAATAAAACAGGCTGAGGACGCTGTCATGGCGCTTCACGACAAAGTTACCGGGACATTGCGAGTGACGACCGTTTCAGCATTTGCTCGACTACAAATGATCAAGCTTATGCCTGAGTTCATGGCAGCGTACCCTGAACTCAGAGTGGAACTCGAACTCAGCGAACGTGAAGTCGACTTGGTTGGTGAAAGCGTCGATGTCGCCCTTGTCCTGAGCGACGGTTTAACTGATGAATCCTTGGTCGCCAGAAGACTAGCGGTAAACAAGCGAGTAATTTGTGCAGCACCTGAATATTTGGCCAAACACGGTACTCCAACAAGTCCAGAAGACTTGCTGAATCATAACTGCCTGACTCACTCATCTCTTCAACACTTCAATGACTGGGAATTTTCAACAGAGACAGGCGTCCGTGTTCAGCGTGTGAAAGGTAATTTCCACACCAACAGCGCATCAGCACTTCATGAAGCGGTTAAAGCAGGTATTGGTATTGCCAGACTAGCAACCTACGTTGTGCAACCTTCCATAGAGTGCGGAGCAGTTGTCCCTTTGCTGGTGGAGCATGCAGTAGATAGCTCGACAATACAGTTGGTATACCCTCACAGACGTCACCTGAGTAACAAGGTCAGAGTATTTACAGATTTTATGGTGGGCAAATTCACACCAAAACCACCTTGGGAAAAATAAACAAGCGAGGCCACGCCAAGTAGCGTGGCCTTATCCGTTTAAGAATAGCCAGAGAAGGCTAGTGGATGAACCACTACAGCGCCTGCTCTCCTTCCTCACCTGTACGAATTCTAATTACGCGATCGACTGAATCCACAAAAATTTTCCCATCGCCTATTTTTCCCGTGTTTGCTGCGCGAATAATGCCTTCAATACACGCATCGAGAATACTTTCGCTGACAACGACTTCGAGTTTCATTTTTGGGATGAAATCGATAACGTATTCAGCCCCACGATAAAGCTCGGTATGGCCTTTTTGCCGCCCAAACCCTTTCACTTCTGTGACTGTGATGCCCGCCACTCCAGCGGCAGCTAGTTCTTCACGAACTGCATCTAGCTTGAAAGGTTTGATAATTGCGGTAATTCTTTTCATAGTAAACGCCTTCGCTTAGCGAGAAGTTGAGGATATCTTGTGGATGCTCAGGTCTGCACCGTTGAATTCTTCCTCTTCGGTCAATCTGATACCAACAGTGGCTTTGAGAACACCGTACACCACTAACCCACCCAATGTTGCCACCGCAATGCCTGCAAGGGTACCAGTGACCTGACTCATTAGACTTACGCCCCCCATACCACCTAAAGCTTCTAATCCGAACACACCAGCGGCGATTCCGCCCCACGCGCCGCAGATTCCATGTAGAGGCCATACACCCAGCACGTCATCAATTTTTAGCCGATTCTGTGCAATGGTGAAAGCATAAACAAAAAGCACACCCGCAACTGCCCCTACAGCGAGCGAACCCAGGGGGTGCATGACATCTGATCCAGCGCAGACTGCCACCAAGCCAGCCAATGGTCCGTTATGCAAGAAACCAGGGTCAGCACGTCCAGCGATTAAAGCCGCAATGGCACCGCCCGCCATAGCCATCAAAGAATTCATGGCAACCAGACCGCTAATTCCTTCGACACTTTGAGCTGACATAACGTTAAAGCCAAACCACCCAACGGTAAGTATCCAGGCCCCTAACGCCAGAAAAGGGATACTGCTGGGTGCAAAGTTAGCACTGGCTCTACCGTCGCCGTTATAGCGACCTTGGCGAGCTCCCAGCAGGATAACTGCGCCCAACGCTATCCAGCCTCCCATCGCATGGACCACAATTGATCCGGCAAAATCATGAAAGGCATAACCGTTTTTAGACTCAAGCCAATCTTGAAAACCAAAATTGCCGTTCCATACGATTCCTTCGAAGAACGGATAAATCAGCGCAACGATGATTACTGATGCTGCGATTTGCGGATAGAAGCGAGCACGCTCAGCAATACCTCCAGAAACAATAGCGGGTATAGCGGCAGCGAACGTTAATAGGAAAAAGAATTTAACAAGCTCATATCCATTGCCAACAGCCAGCTCGCTGGCTGGTGCAAAAAAATCTATGCCGTAGGCGAGTCGGTAGCCGATGAAAAAGTACGCAATGGTGCAAAAAGCAAAGTCAGAAAAAATTTTAACCAAGGCATTAACCTGATTTTTTTCGCGAACCGTCCCTACCTCCAGAAACGCAAAACCTGAGTGCATGAAAAGCACCAATATAGCGCCCATCAAAACGAGCAGTGTGTCACTGCCTGTTTGCAACGTCTCCATACTTATTCAGCTCGACCAAAAAGTTGCGTGAATGATACCAACCACTCTACCTTTTTGCAGCATAAGCAGGGAATTCACCTGAATTCTTACAGATATTGAGTCCCGTAATTCAAGGCCAAATCTCTATCGTTCACGCCAAAAACCCTATAAATCATACCTTCAAACGAGCCATATTAGTGCACCACTCAACAACCAACAGCAGCAAGTCAGCTGTGATGATAGGGAATTAAATCGAATTAAACAGGCCGAACCGATCGCACAACTTTAGTGCGCTGCGCACTATTTTCGATCACGAGTATTGCGCAAACAAACTTCTACTGATTCTTACAAGTTGCCCGTCTCGTTAACAACAAACGCTCCAATCGATGAAGAAGTCCAATCAAATGCCCTATCTGCAAGTCAATATCAGCCATGGAGTGATCAAGTTCCTGTGCGGAAATACCACTTGTCAGTTGTTTAAGAAATAACCGTCCACTCGCATGCACTTCACGTAACGGTTGCTCAATATCGGCAAACACCAAGTGATCTGACAATTCCTGGCCAACGCCGAAATACCAACTCCCTAGCCTTGACTCACTAATGTTGGCATCCAGACCTGGGTCCGCTACTGAATCAAGCATGATGCCCTCGCCCAGTCGAGCGCAATATGCAGCATCTATCAGCATTTTGCGAAAGCGTGAAAGATTCAAACAAGCCTGATGGACACGCCCAATTTGTGAGCCTTCGAATTGGTGATCAGCAGCAATGAAAATCTGAAAATCCACCAATGACATGGGCCTGCCAATGTAAAAGCCCTGACCTTCTTCGCACCCGTGTGCAATTAGAAAATTATATACAGCAGCTGACTCAATACCTTCTGCTACAGACGTCATACCCAACTCTCTAGCCATGGAAATCGCCGAACGCACAACATCAAGATTCTGTCTCGATGTGCCCATTCTTCGAACGACACCTTGATCCAATTTAAGAGCGTCAAAAGGTAATTGACTTAATCTATCTATCGACGAATATCCAGTACCAAAGTCGTCCATGAGAATTTTGATTCCCATGTTCTTTAACCGGCAAAGATCATCATAAACACGATCAACATTACCCATTACTGCACTCTCGGTAATTTCAATCTGTAAATCGTCAGGACGTATGATGTTGTCTGCCAACAGTTCTCTTATACGATTACTAATTGTGCGCGATGCTAGGTCATTGGGCGCCACGTTAATTGAAAGTGATAACTCTTGAGGCGTGGCGCCGACCCCGGTATCGGCGCCAACTAGCGCGTCAGAGTTAGCAGGCATTCCCGCTCGAAGAACACGCGAAGCATCAACAATTTGATCGAGGAGCTTCAGCGTTAGATCGTGAAGCAGACCACTACGCTCAGCGAGCGGTAAAAACGTATCTGGAGATACGAAACCCTCGGCCCCGTTTGACCACCTCACCAGAGCTTCTGCACCGATAATGATTCCACGGGACAGACACACTTTGGGCTGGTAGTACAATAACAGCTCGTTATTGTGCATGGCCCTCTCAAGCGCCTCGCGAGTGAGTGGTTTGTTCACAATATACGGACGTCTATTATCGCCTGTAAGCTTTCAGAAACCGTGAATGCAATGAACCACTAACAGCCTGGCTTGAAGGGCCTGCAGCTATCCACTCGATTTCCAGTTGTTGCAACACAAGCTTTGAATCGTTAACACCTGCTGACGTCATCCCTGCCTGCAGATTTTGAAGTTGATATTGCATACGCCGGGGCTTATCTTCAGTGGGGGTATCGAGCCCTGCCGCTATTTCCATACGAATCACTAAATCACGCCTTGCCGACTCATTAGCAGCATAGTCTGGGTGCGTTCCCTTACTCAGATGCTCGAGTGCAGCATCTCTTCGCTTTTGCAGCAAAGAAGCAATTTCGGGTACGACCCGTACATCACTGGTTTCCCAGGCATGGCTAATGTCTTCAGTCAGATTACTCGTCTGAGCACCGGACTGCTGCATTGCCGCTTCCAATTGCTCACACAATCCAACTAACCTGCGACGCTCTTCAAATTCTGCGTCATTGCGTCTGCGTGATGCACTTTCCTGAACACGAGAACACGCTTCCATCACTTGGCGAAAATCACGCAGCAAGAATTTTTTATCTCTTTCAGGAAATTCTGCGAGAGCCTGAAATTCCGCAGACAAACCTTGCACTTCTGATTCTTCGAGACTGTCGCCTTTGGACAGCTGTTTTAGCCGTTTAACGATATCTTTCGCTCTGAACACATGCTCTAGCCCAGCGCGCTGTTTCTCACGCTCTACTTGATGCTGATGTTTAAATATCGTTCCAAGATGTCCGTTGAAAACTTCCCAAAGCGCCTGATCCTCTTTGCGCCGCATAATACCGACAAGTTTCCAAGCACTCAGCAAGCTCTTGGCTTGATTCGCCGAATGCTGGGTAATTTCACCTCCCGCTAATTCGGCAACCTTCGCAACCAACGCCTGCTTGGCTTCAAAATTTTCCACGTACTGCACAGACAATGCTACTTCGTAAGCCTTTAAAGCATCAGAAAAACGCTGCTCCAAAGCTTTATCTGGTTTTCTATCTGCAACGCGATTTTTCGACCACTCACGTTTAGAATTGTTAACCAGGCGAACTATTGCCTTCCAATCCGGGTTCTCTGCCAGAGATCCTTGCTGCTGCTCAAGTGACTTGCACAGAGCGGCTTTGGCATCAAGTTTTTCCTGACGTTCTTTCTGTTTTTGATCAAACCAAGCTTTACAGGGTTCGTAAGCCGTATCGCCGGCTGTCTTAAAACGACCCCATAAATCATTAGATGCGCGGCTCACACCGAGAGACTTCCACGTGTTCTGAAGATCTCTGACTTCTTTTGCTAACGCATCAGGACACAACTCTTTAGAGGGCAGTGCTTCCATCGATTCACACAGGACTTCTAACTTCGGCCGAGCCGCAAAATCCTGCCAATCAGCCATTTCTGCAAGCTGAGTTTCAGCACGAGCCAGCTTGTCATCCAAGCCTGAACGCTCTGCAGCTTCCATCGCAGAAACTTTTTTCAGCAATCTACGCATCATGCTGTTTGCTGGCCCCCACTTGCCTTCCTTTATTGTTCCAGAAAGCGCCGCAAACTGACGATGTGTGGCTTTAATTCTATCGCTAGATTCTTGTTTAGCTTTACCGATGCGATCATTCAAAGCATCAAGATGCAACTTCAGCTGCTGAACATATTCATGGTCGCTTAGCTCAATACCCGGTAGCAAGGTGTTGACATCCACCAACGCTGCAACCCGCTTGATGCGTGCTTGCAATGCACTAGGGCGTGCTTTGTTGATTTCGTAGGGAGGATCAAATAACACCGCAATGGCTGCACCATGAGCTAAGACCTGAGCCACATTATTTGATGACGACAACGTCGTATCTGCTGCAACTTGCTGTTGAAGCTCATCCAATCCAGTGGATAGGTTGTCAATTGAGCAGATTTTCAACTTATCGAGCACGGGCTCTAGAGCCGGATCAATGACCTTAGCTACTTCTACAACTACAAGCGATTCTGTCTCTTTCGAGGCATCAGTGTCAGATACTGAAGGATGATCTCCCGCCGAAACTGCATTTTCGTGCACAGGAGCATCGTTAGTCAACGCCTCCTCTGATTTACGTTGTGATTCGATGTATTCATCCAGACGCTGCTGCGCCTGAGTAACGGCTCCCGCAAATTCGCTTGCCGATGCCGCGACATCTTTTTCATCGAAACTAGCCCAACGTTCCTTAGCCGCAAGTAGGCGCCCGCCATGCTGAGGAGACCATATACCCTGGTTCAGCGCCTGTAGACCTGCAAGGGTAGTCGTTACGGCATGACGTTTTGCGATGAGATCCGCCTCTGCGGCCGCTTCAGCGTCTAGTCGCTGCTGCAACTGCTTGGCAACGACTTTGTCTTTTGATCGAACAGCGACCAACGCTGCTCGAAGAGTATCGTGTGATTTCAATCTTAAAGCTGCAGCCAATCGCGTATCGTGAAATCGCGTTTGCTGCACGATCAGGAGCAGAGAATGTTCATCGTCGATGGCAGCCAATGCCAATTCGCGATGTTGCAGCACAGAGCCCTGATTAGCCGTTGGTACGGCTAATCGAGTTGCATGCGTACTGAGCAATACTCGAACAGAAACATCGCTGACCGTACCTTCGTTTAGCTTTCCAACCAATCGAGTTTCAGCGGCTTTTGATATCGCGTCACCTTGTTCGGCTCCAGTCCCGGACTCGGTCCCGGATTCGGTCCCGGACTCGGCCCCTAGCAGCTCTCGAAGCACATTTAACTCGTCCAGACGCCCAATAGCGGCAATCCTGACGGCATGATCCTCGTCACTGCGAGCTAGCTCCATCAATATTTCCTGAGCCTGCGCTGGCTCAGCGTCAAGTTCTTTGATGTAACCAAGCCTAACCTGGGGATCTTTATGCTGATGTGCAGCTGATTTTAGAAAATTTTTCACACTAGATACACGCAAACGCTGACGGGCGAATAAGAGACTTAAGTATAACAACTGCCTCCTGCTGTTGGTCATTAACGCACATCCTGCGCCGTTTAGTGTGATTTCAAACTACGTGAATGGGAGAAATTCATAAAATTCAGTCGATTACAGTAAACACCCGGCTTGTAACTGGCCAAAACCAACAGATTCCTAGCCAGTAAAATTGGGACACAACCCCTATTATTCGTTCATTGCCAGTGGCAGGCATACCCATTGAAAGCCTATATGCCGCAGGAATTTAGATTTCCGGTCGATACCAGAACACCAAGAAAGCTATTTTTCGCGCATGAATCAACCTGCAAAAGCCGGGGTCACCCCGATAGAAATACCGCCCACCTCACGTCTCGTCGATGTCATAGATCAACTCGAGCGCGTTTTGAAGGGCAAAAGAGATCAGACAATTATGGCTCTGGCCTGTTTGCTGGGTCGTGGTCACTTGCTCATTGAAGATGTGCCAGGCGTTGGTAAAACCACCCTAGCTCACGCATTGAGCAAATCCTTGGGCCTTGACTGGAACAGGGTCCAATTCACCAGCGATTTATTACCCGCTGATGTTGTAGGGGTCTCAATCTTCAACAGTCAGAAAAACAGCTTTGAATTCCAGCAAGGCCCTGTATTCACCTCCATTCTGCTGGCTGATGAGATCAATCGAGCCCCACCTAGGGCGCAAAGCGCGCTGCTTGAGGCTATGGAAGAGCGCCAAGTAACGGTGGATGGCAAAACTTACCTGCTGAATCCTGATTTTTTTGTCATCGCCACCCAGAATCCAACTGATCAGCTAGGGGCTTTCCCGTTACCAGAATCCCAATTAGACCGCTTTTTGGTCGGATTGGAAATCGGTTATCCCGATGCAGCCACAGAACGAGCTCTACTAGAACATGGCGATACACGTAATCAGGTTAAGACGCTGGACGCCTTGCTTAACGAACGAGATTTACGCTACTGGAGAGAGCAGTGCGAGAAGGTACATCTGAGTGGCCCTGTTCTCGATTACATTCAAGCTCTTATTAACGCAACGCGCTCAACGGCTAAGGGTTTGAGCCCGCGTGCGGGATTGAGCTTGGTAAGACTATGCCGTGCTTTTGCGGTTATTGACCAACGAGATCACGTATTACCCGAAGACGTAAGAAGCGTTTTTCCATCCCTGGCAGGTCACCGTTTAACCGGACAAGTCCACAGCGGGTACAAACTCGCCCGGCAAATTCTCAATGAAGTAGCCATGCCCTAAAGAGAGGTTCGATCGCCGTATTTCATTAGCCTAACAAAAGAAAAAGATTTCTAAATATTCTGTATGTTTTCTAACTCGCCGATAAAACAAGTAGCAGGCCAATTTTGGCAGCGCATATTTCGGGCACGGCCGGAAGACACACTGCCACATGTGGTAACGCACCAGCGCGTCTACATCGTGCCCACAAAACGCGGATTCGCGTTTTTGCTTGCTCTGCTGTTAATGCTGATTGCTTCAGTGAACTACAGCCTCTCACTCGGCTACGCCTTGTGTTTCATTTTAACGGGATTATTCGCAGCGACGTTGTTTCACACCTATCGTAACTTAGCCGGTATTCGCGTCGCGAAAATCGAGCAATTCGACACCTTCGCTGGGGGGGAGGCGACATTTTCTATCTCACTGACAAACTCTTTGAAAGAGGCTCGCCATGGAATACGGCTAAGTACCAAAGAGGGCAGTCAAATAATGATACCCGTAAAACCCAAAGATACAACAGATGCCCATCTCAGGGTACCAGCTCCAAAACGCGGCCTTATTCAGCTCGGCAGGGTAACCCTACAAAGTGATTGGCCCTTGGGCCTATGGACATGCTGGAGCTACGTCCATGCTCCAATCAAATCATGGGTATTTCCAACACCGGAAACAGATGCACCACCGATGCCGTCTGCAATGATCGAAGAGTGTGGAAGTAGCTCAACGCCTAGCGTGGAGGGAGACGTTTCCGGCCTAAGGCAATACCGCCCAGGGGATTCAATAGGATCAATCGCTTGGAAAAGCGTGGCAAAGGGAATGGGTATGCAAGTGCGCACCTATGATTCCAGCCATTGCCCGACAAACGCAATTCTCAATCTGGAAAACACTGGGCACAGTCAACTCGAGAAGCAACTCTCCCGATTATGTGCCTGGGTGCTAGAAGCCGAGTCTGGGACGCGCGAATTTGCACTACAACTGCCAGGGGATACTCTCATATCCAATCGAGGTGAAATACATAGCCGTAGCGCTCTGAAAATACTGGCACTCTACGGTATTGATCCATGAGTAGTGTTACCAAAAAATGGCATCGGTTTTTACCCAAGATCAGCCGCGCGCCAACCACAGTACACATGGATGCCAGAACTCTATATGCCCTGGCAACCGTTCTTCTGCTTGTACAGTTCCCACATATAGTGCACCTACCTATATGGATAAGCCTGACTGGAGCTGGCCTAGTGGGACTGCGATTATTTCTTCTACATGAGCCTCATCGAAAACTCCTACGATTTTTATTGTCCCCAATCACAGTTACGCTTCTGGCCGCAGCAACCGCATTTCTGATCAGATTGGATTTTGGATATGCTATTGGACGAGATCCTTCCGTTGCATTTCTGTTTGTTTTAGTAGCAGCGAAATTTGCAGAAATTCGACGTGACAGCGATGCCACATTATTATTATGCCTATCAGCATTCTTGCTGCTGACACAGTATTTTTATTCTCAAACCATGTTCTCTGCCCTTGTAACGCTACCAACAATTGTTGCATTGGTTTTTGCTTTATCAATTCTACGCGACTCTCAGAATCCGGCTAAAAACACCCAACAAATTAAGCTAGTCGGCAAATTGTTGTTACACGGATTGCCATTAGCAGCACTCTTGTTTTTTATTTTCCCGCGCCTACCTGGTCCATTGTGGTCACTTCCTGAAGACTCTATGGCCACCACCGGATTATCTGATTCCATGTCTCCTGGCAGTATTGGTGAACTCTCAAAATCCAACGAAGTAGCGTTCAGAGTAGAGTTTGACGGACCACCGCCTGCGTCGCATCAACTTTATTGGAGAGGACCTGTACTTAGTGAGTTCGACGGACGCAATTGGAATACCCGTAAATCCATGATGGAAACAGGTCAGCGCCAACAGGGTGGCAAGAGTGACCTACACAGTTACACCGTCATGTTACAGCCTCACAAACAACGTTGGCTATTTGCACTTGACGCAGCCTCTTCACTACCCAGATCCGACAACGTCAAACCCGACAATCCGGGCTATACATCATCAAAGCGTGTGCTGGGCAGGCTTATGAGCGACGGACAGCTAATAGCCAACCAACCAGTAACACAGTTATTGCGCTATAGACAGAGTTCCAACTTAAGCGCAACACTTCACACCTCGAGACCGCGCCCCCTTAACACACTGTATTTACCAGGGAAAAACACTAAAACTATAGAATTCGCAATCTCGATGCGAAACAGGTATGCCTCTGAGCTTAATTACGCAATGAGTGTTTTACAGCACTTCAATCGTGATGTCTTCCGATACACCTTGAAACCTCAATTGCTGGGTGATGCGCCCGTTGACGAATTCCTTTTTCAAACTAAGGAAGGTTTTTGCGAGCATTACGCAGCCGCATTTGTTGTCATGATGCGTGCCGCGGGTATCCCTGCCAGAGTGGTGACTGGCTACCAGGGTGGACAGATGAATGGTGATTACATGATAGTTCGGCAGTCTGATGCCCACGCATGGGCAGAGGCATACATCGATGGAGCATGGCGCCGATTCGACCCAACAGGCTTTGTCGCTCCATCACGCGTTGAGCAAGGTCTATCCGCAGCGCTACCCGGTGAGACATCAGCCCCTGGATATGGACCATTAGATTCAAACTGGCTAAGACAGACACAACTCAAGTGGGATTCAATAAATCATCGCTGGCAACGATTCGTGGTTAATTTCGACAATGATTCACAGGACAAAATTTGGGAAAAAATCGGCATTCAAAATCCTTCAATGCTACAAATAACCGTCGCCGTTATAAGTATCAGCCTTGCCTGGAGCCTGCTTATACTAGGATTGCCAAAAAGGGCAAAACAACATCGATCGGTCAATGAAAGATTATGGCGCAGACTGTGCCACCAGCTTCAGCATCATCGCTTCGCCAGAATATCAAGCGAGTCGGCATCAGAGTTTTTAACACGAGCCGCTGCGCACTGGCCATCCCAAAGAAACCGACTCAACCTGCTTGATAGAGAATTCAGAAAACTACGATTTCAGAATCTGAACACACAGGATTCTGTTGTCACCCAGCGAATTATTCGACATGAAATAGTGTTTCTAGAAATGGGAATTACTATTGCGCGGCTTAAGCCGCGATCTCGAAAACCTTCAATGGCGCAAGCTCGAAAGTAAACAAAATTATCTGCGTTAACACCGATCTTCAGTAAATATGCAGGCATAAGAGAACGTTGAATCGCTCTGTAAGATGTTAACTCATAGCTCTTACCAGAAGCTGTTCATCTACATTGCCTCCAGTAACTATGCAAATAACTGCATCTCCCTGGGTATTCTCAGGCTTGAGCGCCGCCGCCAAGGCTACTGCGCCACCGGGCTCCACCACCAGTTTAAGACGTAACATGGCTTGCTTCATGGCGCTCAGCACATCAGCATCAGACACAGACAAACCGGGACCTGCCAATTGCTGAAGGACAGGAAACGTAAGCTCACCAGGCATGGGCGTCACAATCGCATCACAGAACGAATCAGGGTTGCCGACATTAGCTAAGCGCCTACCTGCAATTAGAGAACGGCAAGTATCGTCAGCGTTATCAGGCTCCACAGGACGAACTCGCAAGTTCGCAGCGTCTGCGTGCAAGGCTATGGCTACACCCGCACTCAAGCCACCTCCCCCACAACAAATAAGCACATCTGCATGGTCCACACCCAAAGTGTCTGCTTGGCATGCGATTTCAAGCCCACAGGTTCCCTGACCTGCGATAACCATAGGCTCATCATACGGCCGGATAAGTGTCAGACCATTTTTTAGTGCAAGTGCTTGCCCTACGTCTTCTCTTGACTCACCTCCCGCGCGATCATAAGTGATCACCGTAGCGCCGAGTGTCCGTGTATTCGCAAGCTTCATGGCTGGCGAATCCTCAGGCATTACAACGGTCGAGGGAATTCCATGTAACGCGGCCGCATGTGCAATACCTTGTGCATGGTTACCCGATGAATAGGCAATAACGCCGCGTGCACGCACCTCAGGATCCAATGCGCTTATTGCTGACCAAGCACCCCGGAATTTAAATGAACCGGTACGTTGTAAGACTTCAGCTTTCACTAACACACGACGCCCAGCTATAGCGTTCAAATAGGGACTCTCCAGCATCGGGGTATGAACAACAACCGGATCAAGACGCTTAGCCGCCTGCCTGATGTCATTTATGGAAACGGGAAACTGTGAATACTTGTCAATTGACACAAGGCATTATCCGGTAATAATACATAAAGAACGAGTTCGCGCAATTTGTTACCCACTCCAGACAACTGATTCTGGTAACGTCTTACGGACTATGACACAGACGCAAAAAAAAACGCATTCAACGCTCATTTTCTCACCCGATGTAGATGATGAAGTGCTCGGATGCTTTGCATTTCTCGGCCCTCAAACCTGGGTATTATATGGCGGTGTCGAAGATAGACCCACCATTCCCAAAGCCATGCGCATCAAGGAATTAACAGATTCGGCTAATCATCTCGGGTTTAGTTGGACACTACTTGAGAACACGGTTAATCAATACGATGCCAGTATGCTCATAGAGCCAATGGAGCAATTAATTGATCAGCATCGTCCTGATACAGTGCTACTACCTGAGCCAAGTTATAATCAGGACCACCGGGCATTCTATGATGCCGGCTTAGTTGCCACCAGACCTCACGATACTCACTGGTTGGAGCCTGAAGTCCTTGTGTATGAACAGCATCATTTGGCCTCATTCCCCACGGGCGCCGGCTACTGTATTCGTGCCGATAGATATCGATAAAAAACTACAAGCGTACTTACTTGATTGAGCTAGCCAACAAAGCCGCAGCCTTAGCCCGATCTTCCAATGCGTGTTTACTCTATCTATCATCATCCGAAGTTTATGGACGCGATGGACAACACAAAGAATCCATTGAGCTAATCGTTCCTGCGAAAAGAGGTGCGCGCATGGAACACTCTCCTGGCAAATTAACAGCCGAACATATCTTGCTAAACCTTTCTGCCGATGATCAATTCGATCTCAGAATCGTCAGACAATTTAACGCTGCTGGCGAATGGCAAAGTTCACATCTTGGATTTGTCATCCCCAAGCTCTTTGAAGCTGCACTTACCGGAAACGCATTACAGGTTTACGGGGACAGCACACAAAAACGCTCTTTTTGCCATGCCAGCGATTTAGCCGAAGGCATCTTTGCGGTGCAAAACGACACTCCCCCCGACACGATCTACAACGTTGGCAGCCCTAATAGTATTACCACCATCGAATCATTAGCACACGCCATCCGCAATGTGTGTAACTCACAGTCTGCAATAGACTATGTTCATCCTCATAAAATTCATGGCAAACATTTCATGGAGGCTTTCGATAAAATTCCTGATGTGTCACGACTCGAAAACTACAGTGATTGGCGTCCCCTGGTAGAACTTTCTGAGACACTCCAGCGCATACACCAATTCTACTTAAACAGTGAAAAATATACGTCAAACATAAGTAGTCCGGCTTTGGTTTAGCCCTATGAACCCATCAATTCCCCCGACGCTTGCAAGTCTTAGCTTAGGTGCTCTTACGTTTAGATCAGCTAACCTTGACGATCTGCTTAGCGTCATAAAAACGCAAGCAGATGAGCAACAAGTAAAGACGAGTGACAACGTGATTTCAAGTAATACAAACTCTGGGCTTTGTATCGGTTACGTCAACCCACATGTTTTTAACCTGTCGCAAACAGTTGCCACTGTCACCGAATTCTTGCAACAATGCGATCTGGTTTGCCCGGACGGCTTGGGAGTTTGCCTCGCCATCAAGGCCAAGCTAGGTTGGTTTAGTAAAATGCCAGTCCATCGCGTGGTCGCACTACATCTGTTCGACGCATTGATAAAAACTCACCCGGTTCAAAGCACAGCTGTTGCTCTAGGTATTGACCCAGAAGACATTAAAAAAACTGCCCAGAACATTAATGATAGTAACAGTTCATTTTTCGTACAGTCATCCTTTGACGGCTTCCGAAATCTCAAAACATAAGAATCATTTTTTCTCAAAAATAAAAATGTCAACTGGATATATATTGGCGCCGGAACACTAAATTCCGAGAGCATTGCGCTAATGGCAAGCAGGGTTTGCCCCGAGGCCAATATATTCCATGCAGGAGCGGGCGCCTTTAAAGTCTATACAGGTACTAAACATCGTGTACCCACCTGGATTTCGCATTTTGGAATTGAATGGCTTCATCGAATTTTCTTCGAACCTCACACACGAGAACGCTACACAAAGGGCGGATGGCTTTTCCTAAAAAACTTGATTAAGCCCACACCTAACAAGCGTACCAAGACAATATAATGAAAGTACTCATTGGCAACCCAGCCTGCCGTAGAGCTATGGGCAACGGACTTGGGCAATGCAGCTGCACTACTGGAAAACGATGGAATCGATGTTGCGGTGATTGACGGGGTAGCACTCAATCTATCTGATGCAGATTATGAATCTCGAATTCTAGAATTCAACCCTGATGTCATTGTCGTGGAGCCAAACTCTGCAGTGGTCGACGATGTACTCAAACAAATCACTCGAATTCGCGCTAAAAAAAGTGCCAATGTAATCGTTATAGGTTCGCACGTAACCGAGGAATACAAAGGCGTTTTCAAACAATATGCCGCAGTCGATTATGCAGTTGCCGGCGAATACGAATATGGCCTGCTGAATTTACTACAGCATTTGCGAAGTTCCGAACCACTGACCGAGCTTCAAGGAACTATTTATGGAGACTCGCAGGGCAATATAACAAGCAACGGTATTGCTCCCGCAGTAGATGACCTTGACGCCTTACCACTACCTGCACGGCATCTATTTCCTGCGTATTTCGACAATAATATGGACGCCTATCACCATGGATTTAATCAACTGTCCCCTGCAATCGACAAGCACGCGACAAGAGGTTGTCCGTACCGATGTAACTTTTGCGTTTGGGTACAAGTGCTTTATAGAAACGGAAGTCATCGCTTACGGACACCTGCAAAAATTATCGACGAAATGCTCTGTTTGCAAGATAAATACAACGTAAAAGAAGTCTACTTCGATGACGACAACTTTACAGCTAACAAGAAATTCGTAACTGAATTCTGTGATGAACTAATAAAACAAAATAACACCATCAAGTGGTCAGTGCTGGCAGACGCTATCGCTCTTAGCGAACCTATGCTTGTAAAAATGGCGAGTGCCGCATGCATAGGTGTAAAATTCGGACTTGATAGTGCAGACTCAGATGTATTGAGAAAATGCAACAAGCCTTTAAAGGTTTCACGTGTCGATGGTCTGGTTAAAAAGGCAAAGGCCCTAGGAATAAAAACCCATATGACCGTTGTGCTTGGATTGAGTGGCGAAACGAAAGCAACTTTACAAAGAACATTTGATTTTTCATGTCAGCTGGATATTGATTCTATTCAATACAGCTTAGCGACCTCCATTCCAGGAACAGCGCTATTTGAGGGTTTAAAGAAAGAACAAAAGCTACACTTCAAACGCTGGGACGAACTGGATGGCTATAGCTCATCAGTTATCGAGTATGAAGACTTTGATCGCGAGTACATCGAGACCTTTATGATGGATGTACACACTCGTTGGCTACGCGCACGACTGCGCCATCCTCTATGGATCGCAAGGCAGATAAAGTATCTTGCAAGACTGACACGTGTTCAGGGTTTGTCAGGGTTTACTCGACGTCTGTCACGTGGCGCTCGTCTGTTGGCAGGAGACACGGCACACGTTGGAACAAATCAGGGTGCTTAATCTACCCAAAAGCAAGTGCTCAGACATTAGATTTAGCACTCAAATTACTCGCACAGAAACAATGACGGATCAGTACCCCTCTCGCTAACGGGAGGCTTCAAGAATAATCCAAGCTAGGAGGCTGTCCGAGAATAGCCAGATATGCTGCGTACGCAGTGCGGGCGCAATCGCTATTCTCGGACTGCCTCCTAGATTAAACAGGATGTTCCTGCATTTCGAGATGTAGCTGCTTACCAGTATAAGTGTTAGCTTCTGCAACTTCTTCGTCTAGTTCAACGCCAAGGCCCGGAGCAGTTGGTGGAATAACGTAGCCGTCTTCCCAAAGAATCGGCGACTTGAGAATATCAGTATGAAAACCGCCCCAGGTTTCAATACTTTCTAGAATCAGAAAGTTGGGTGTGCACGTAGCCAACTGAGCATTTGCAGCACCTTCAATCGGACCACAATATAAATGCGGTGCAATCTGAGCATAGTAAGTCTCGGCAATACTGGCAATTTTTTTAGCTTCCAGCAGACCACCTACCCGGCCAAGTGCCATCTGCAAAATCGAAGCTGCCTGCTCTTCCAACACACGGGCGAATTCATATTTAGTGGTTAATCGCTCACCCGTTGCAATCGGGATGGAGGTTTGGCGCGCAACTCGGGCCATCTCCTTGGGGTTTTCAGGCGGTGTGGGCTCTTCGAACCATAAAGGATCACTGGACTCCAGACGTTGAGCTAATCGAATTGCCCCTGCCGCTGTAAATTGCCCATGAGTACCGAACAACAAATCAGCACGCTTACCCACAGCCTTTCGAAGGGTTTTTACAAATCGCTCAGAACGATCCAACTCCTCCAACGAAGGTTGACGACCATCGTAAACCGTGTAAGGCCCAGCGGGATCAAACTTCAAAGCGGTGAAACCCATATCGATATATTCCAGCGCCCGCTCAGCGGCCTGGTCAGGGTCGGAATACACCGATAGGTCTTCTCCCACTCTGGGATAAATGTACGTATAGCTGCGCAGTCGCTCATGCACCTTGCCCCCAAGTAATTCATAGGCAGGTTTTTCAACCGCTTTTCCTACGATATCCCAGCAGGCCATTTCCAACCCACTTAGCACGCTCATGAGAGACAAATCTGGACGTAGAGTATATCCACGCCCGTACACACGTCGCCAGAGCCGCTCAATATGAAAAGGGTCTGAATCCTGAACATGATGCTCAAACACGTCTTCTATCATGTGTTCAACGACCTTCGGACCAAAAGTCGCCGTATAGACTTCGCCAAAACCCTCGATGCCGGTATCTGTTGTTAGCTTCAGGAATATGAAATAGCGGCCGCCATAATGTGGCGGCGGATTGCCTACAACGTAGGTTTTCAGAGACTGAATTTTCACTTATGCAGGATTCCGTAAGAAAATTAAATTGCCGTTGTATTGCACCACATGTTGTCCGCTGGCACAAAGTATTACGCGTAGACAGTCATCGCTGTCATAATGCCCGCGCACGGACGTAGTCCGCCTCCTTCAGCAAAATGCTGCAACAGCCCAGACGAGCATCACATCGTGTCCTTCCTGTTCTTTCCATCCGCCCTGATGTTAGTTTTGATGACGCTAATCCCATTATCAATTCGGCGAGACTGGTGGATTCGCGCCCTGGACTTTCCAAGCCTGCAAATTGCTACCGCGTGTATCATCTGGCTCCTCTTCTGGTTCACAGGCACCACCAACACGGAGTTTTTCACCAACATTCCTGCCATTGCAGTTTTCTGTGTACTGATCTATCAATGCCGACTTATCTACCCTTATACCGAATTACACGCTCAGGAAGTCGACAGCTATCTGCCAGAAATCGATGGCGAACGGCTATCGCTAAAAATTCTAAATAGCAATGTTCTAATGACCAATCGGGACAGTTCCACACTGCTGCATCTGATCGACCAGCACCAACCTGACGTTTTCATCGCTCTCGAGTCGGACCTCTGGTGGGAAGAGCAGTTCGAAGGCTTGACAGACTACCCTTTCACAATAAAATGCCCTCTTGACAACTTATATGGCATGCATGTCTACTCCCGCTACCCATTGACCAATACAGCTATAAACTATGAAGTAGAGGAAGATAAACCTTCCATGAATGCCCGCATAGAATTAGATTCCAAGACATTCGTAGACCTTTACGTAATGCACCCGGCTCCACCTTCACCGTCAGAAAATGCAGAATCCACAGAACGGGACGTAGAGCTTCTCAAGCTGGCAGAACGCGTAGCTGGCTGCAAAGATAGAGTTATAATTGCCGGCGATTTGAACGATGTCGCCTGGAGT
>JBLHWG010000033.1:0-25070 GCA_047629055.1 Halioglobus sp. | reverse complement strand
CGCGCTCCCGCTGTTTATCTGGATGGGGGAGATTCTTTACAGAACCCGACTCTCTGAAGATATGTTTCGTGGACTATCCCCATGGATGGCTCCATTACCCGGTGGCCTGGTACATACTAATGTTGTGGGCTGTGCGGTATTTGCAGCGGTATCTGGTTCTTCTGCAGCGACGCTGACCACGGTCGGGAAAATGTCTATCCCCGAACTCAGGCGCAGGAATTATCCCGAAAATATGGTGATCGGCACACTGGCTGGTGCAGCAACGCTCGGGTTGATGATTCCTCCTTCATTAACGCTCATTGTCTATGGCGTTACTATCAATGAATCCATTAGGAAATTATTTTTGGCTGGGGTATTACCGGGGCTGGTGCTGGCTCTGATGTTCATGGGCTATGTAGCAATAATGTCCAAGGTCTCCAAAAATTTCAATCCTGACCCGGAGCCCTACATGAGCTTTGGTCAAAAGGTTGTCAATAGCCGATTCCTCATACCGGTTGTTCTGCTTATTTTGCTGGTCATAGGCTCTATGTATGCGGGGTTAGCTACAGCCACCGAGGCCGCCGCATTTGGTGTTATTGGTGCTCTGTTACTCGCGGCTGTCCAGAGGTCGCTAACATGGAAGACGTTTACGACAAGCCTTATGGGGGCAACGCGAACCTCTGCGATGATTGCTCTGATTCTTGCGGGTGCTGCGTTTTTATCGCTCTCAATGGGCTTCACCGGGCTGCCTCGAGCCTTAGCAGATTTCATTGCGGAACTTCATCTGTCTCGCTTTGAGCTACTGATGGCGCTGTTGGTGTTCTACATTATTTTGGGTTGTTTTCTTGATGGCATTTCATCTGTGGTATTAACGATGGCCGTCGTCGAACCCATGATTCGGGAGGCGGGAATTGACGTCATCTGGTTTGGGATTTTTGTGGTTGTTGCCGTTGAGATGGCGCAAATAACACCACCCATTGGATTTAACCTTTTTGTGCTGCAAGGAATGACAAATCACGAAATGGGGTATATCGCGCGGGCGGCCCTGCCCATGTTTCTAATCATGGTTCTGATGGTATTCTTACTGATAGCCGTGCCTGAATTGGCAACTTGGTTGCCCGACACAATGCGTGCGAATCCGCTGAGTTGACGACTTTTGCAGGTGCCTCTGGCGCGCCTGTCAGTGAGAAGAGTGTTGGTATTACGCCGCCTTCTTGAGGCCACCCTGTTGCAACTCAATAGCTTCTGCTATAGGCATTGGTTTGCCGATATGATATCCCTGCGCATATTCAACACCGATTTCTGCAAGAACTTGGAGAATATCTTCGTCCTCGACAAACTCGGCAACTGTTTTGATATCCATAGCTTGTCCCACTTGATGAATGGCTTTTACCATTTCTCGATCAATTGGATTTTTCGCAATTTCCTTAACAAATTGCCCATCAATTTTGAGTATATCGACTGGTAGGTTTTTCAGATAACCAAACGAGCTGAGTCCTGAGCCAAAGTCATCCAGTGCGACAAGAGAGCCAAGACTTCTGATGCTGTTGATAAGATCAACGGCAACTGAGAAATTAGATATAGCGGCAGTCTCTGTTATCTCGAACCATATTTTTGAAGGGTCTACTGTGTAGTGTTCCAGATTTTCCTGGATATAATCTTTCAAGGTACCGTCTGCAGCTGATTGACCCGACAGATTAATGGAGAAACTACAATCCTGACATACTCCGTTTTTGAGTTCGGCAACAATACGAAATGCGTTGCGTATCACCCACCTGTCGATGTCGATCATCAAGTCATACCTTTCAGCGGCTTGAATGAACTGACATGGAGTGCTCAGAGTGCCATCCGCGTTTTTCAGTCTTATTAGAAATTCATAGTGTTCTATGGGATTGTCACCGTTGTTACATAACTCCTCAACAGAGGCGACGGCTTGTACCACTAGCCTGAACTCATCATTTTCAAGGGCTTTGTGTAGACGGGGAAGCCAGCTGAGTTCCTCTGTGCGTTCAGCGATTGCATCATCAGTTTTGGAGTAAACATAGACGCTGTTCCTGCCTGAGTCTTTAGCAGCGTAACAAGCAAAATCAGCTGATGCGAGAACGTCCTTTAAATTATTGCAAGACTCATCGATATGAACCAAACCGATACTTGCGCGAATGGCAAAAGCCCTGTTGTCGTACTGAAAGACATAGTTCTGAAAAAAATCATAGATCCTTTGCGTACGTAGCTTAGCCTCTTCCTCGTCTACATTTTTCATTAACATGCCAAATTCATCACCGCCGAGTCGCGATAAAACGTCATTCTCTGAAATTATCAATTCCAAATTGGATGTAAGGTCGATCAGAAGTTGATCTCCCGCAGCGTGACCGCACGTGTCATTAATTACTTTGAACTGGTCAAGATCCATATAACACAACGCATGACACGTATCGGAGCCGGGTAAAATATTCACCAGACGGGTTAGAATATTTTCAAAGTAATGTCTATTCGTACACCCAGTTAGCGCATCATGATTGGCTTGATAAGCTAGTTTCTTAGTAAGTCTGCGTTCCTGACTGATATCGCGGAGGACCAGTACATGGCCTGTAACGATATTGTCTGCATTGACTGAACTTGTGATAGTCAAACGAAGGACGAAATCTGAATCCTCGTTTGCAGGTGTGACGTCAAACTCTTCTTTACTATTCGCATATACGTTTTCAAGAGCTTGTCTGATGTTAAATATGGCGAACGCATTTCCGACCAGGCGAAATTGCATAAAATTGTCCATTGATCGACCCAGAGTAGCTGCTGGAGACGAATTAAACAGAATCGCTGCTGCTGGGTTAATATGAACAACTCGCATCTCTGAATCGAGTGTAATTATTGCGTCTTGCACGGTGTTTAACGTTTTTTCAGCTCTTTCCCTGACTTCAAAGAGTGCCGCTTGAGCGTTCTGTTGATCCTGTATGGCTGAACGTCTCGATAGAATGTACACGGTGAATAAACTGGTAACAGCAAGGATTGTGGCTAACGCCGTAAAGAAATAGATAAGCGTTGTTTTTTTAAAGCCTAAATCGTGTTGAAGATTAAACGTCAGTGATGAATTGCCAACAGTCCAGAGCTCCTTAGTTGCTTTGCGCATGTAAATTGAAGTTAAGTAACTAGGTTCTGGTTCGATGCCTAATTGGCCAAATACCATCGTAGATAATTCTGCATCCTTGATTCTGGCAATAACATCAAAACGTTTGACGTTAGGGTTTAAGCCGGCAACAAATGCATTCATGTTAATACTGATCCAGAAGCCTCCGGCTGATTGATGCATTCTTGCAGCAGGCATCGATGGAGCTGCGTTCCCACGATAGACAGGCGTAAAGAGAATCATGTCACCACCCGTTGGCCATTGCGCTG
Source organism: Halioglobus sp. (assembly GCA_047629055.1). GTDB lineage: Bacteria > Pseudomonadota > Gammaproteobacteria > Granulosicoccales > Granulosicoccaceae > Granulosicoccus. The sequence goes on along the minus strand of JBLHWG010000033.1, from coordinate 21,698 downwards.
GTAAGGTTGCGAGCAAAGAGGTATTGGATGCGGTGATGTCATTCAACTTGCTGCGTAGACTCGCAACCACGGATAAGTCAGCCCCTAGTAGTCGAGCATTCTCAGGTTCAAGTGGTTCCAGGTTGGATATTGGGTAGTACGAGTTTTGCGTGGTACGCGGTTTTGGCAGGCCCTGCTGGTTGATATCGGTAATTTTGAATTTAAATAGCCCTGTTTCACTCATGCGTTCTTCAAAGACTATTCTGTCGCTGTCTGTAACATAATCGTAGCGACCTATGCTCTCAATGAAACCTGTCTGGGTACGCAACTCCTTTGAGTATAGGGAGAATTCACTGCCTGACAAATCAGTAGATGTGTAATGGAGCCCGATCAGGGATGACATCACCGTTTTTAATCCATCAATTTTTTTACTAATGTCGTGTGTGATCTGACTTGCGTCATTTTTAATGCGATTGTTCTGCGTATGGTAATTCACTGTATAGGTTGTATACAGAAGCGCAGGGATTGCGGCAATAACAAGAAACACGACTGCAACGGCGATGGGAGATCCGACTGAATGTCGAATCATCGCAGCTGGAGAAACGTATTTCATCTTACTGAAACTTCTTTGCGCCAATTAAGCTAGATTGATTAAGATCAATTCCTAGTTTTACTAGTAGCGCATCATTGCTCCATGTATCCCAGCGCCTGTTGGTTACTAATGGGATATCAATGGTTCTTACGCCATTAAGAATCGCAATGGCTGACGCAGCAGCCCACTCTCCATGCTCCTCAGCTACTTTGGTGAAACCTATCGCGGCATAAGGCATCATCCACTCATGATTGGTTAAACTTAGTTTACGAGTATTTAGTTGAGCCCATGCAGAAGCTTCTTTTTCGCTGAAATTGGCGATACCCGAACTGCTGCCCATCACGACCAAGTCGTATGTTTGCGCTAGTTCGAAGCCTTGTTTCCATTTGTCAAAATCTTCAGCTAGGATTCTGTCAACAGTCATTTCCAACGATTCAGCCGTAGTTTTGACACGGTTGAAATTTTTAATCTCACTGAGTGTACTTGCTCCCAGATAAGCAACTCGAATCGGTTGGTCTGCTGAAATATTAGCCGTGCTAACACCCTCCATTAGGATGGGTTTGACGGGGGCAATTTCCACAATGCCGGTGACATTACTGGCCGGGAAACCATATTCATCAACCGTCCAATTGATGCCGGAAAATACAACCGGTATTTCTTTGTCTAATAGATGTGGGACTATGAGGTATTTCGCAGCGTTGTCATCAGACGTGATGACGACGTCAGGTTTCAAATTTTTTATCAGGTTATAAGCTGCTTGTCCTGCTGCAATTTTCTGCTCTGGCAACTTGCGCCGCTTCGTGTCCATATAGAACTCGGTGATGTTGCATTGCGCCTGTAGGCGTTCACGCAGGCCGCGTTCAACGCCATCCGACCAGGCGTAACCCACATGGTAGGAGGCAACATAGAGGCAGGAGGGCTTACTAGTGGATTGGGCGAAGCTTAACGAGCTGAATGCTATCAGTACACTCACTAAAGGAAAAATGCCGAGCGTCAGTTTTATGCGCATTTGCTGATACATCCGTAGCTAGACCTCAAAAGGTATTCGTACGGTGGATATCGGCCAATTAGGGGTAGTGTGTATAGCCTAGAGGTGTCACAGCTACCTTTCGAGTCTTGAGATTTCGATAATTCAGGTCAATAGCGTGAATTGATTCACATATTAGCCTGACTTTTCTGGGTTGCGCCAAATCTAAAGTCTAGTTAGCGTTTCTAAACTAGCCTTTCGTAAAAGCTTCGATTCCAGCTCGAAAGGCGTTACTTAGGCGACGTCCAAATACTTTTAATGTTTCTGGGCGCGAAAAATCCAATCCTACTTTGTTGCCCCATAGAACATAGGCTAAGAACACTAAGGCTACGGGCCAAGACATGATGAATAGAACCACCATGATAATGATATTGACCGTGCTCCAGCCTGGAGCAAGTTGTTGTTTGATATCGTTCAAGCCGTTCTCCGAATACACTGTAAAGATGTCCTAAAGCTGTTACTTCATCCCGATAGTGACAACTACTCCATGCCGAATAACATGGAGCCAGAATTCTAAAAATCAAATTATCGAAATAATAATACAGGCACTTTGCAAGAACGAATCATTTCAGTCGTGGTGGATCCGATAATCAGGCTTCTTATACGTGAATGGCCGTAGGCTCCCATTAGCAATAAGTCTATCTTTTCTTGTTCCACTTTTGCGGAAATTGCCATCTCTGTGTGGCCAGCTACTATTTCACCAGTGGCCTTATATCCGCCTTTCTTTAATGTCGCAACAGCACCTTCAAGCTGCCGCTTTTGATCAGTAGAACCTGTGCCGACACTCAGAACAATGCATTCAAGAGAATTATATTGTTCCTGTTTTGCGAAATACTCGATAGCTTTCAATGAGCTAGATCCTCCATCGAACGCGACAAGCACTTTCTTTATGGGTTTGAAACTACGAGACGCGACGAGAACTGGAAGTCGGGTTGAGCGAACCACACGCTCAATGTTGGATCCCAAGTGACCCGAATCAAAATCTGCAGCCTCTCCGCGCTTGCCAATGACAATCAGTTTGGCGTCTTTCTCGAGTGTTTGAACGCTCTCTACTATTTCACCGTTCCTGAGCTTGGTGGTGACTGATGTGACACCTCGCTGACGTAGAAGGGCTTCAGCATCTTCCAATATTGCTCGTCCTCGCTTCTGAGCTAGTCTGGCTTTTTGTGCGTCTAACTCCACCAGCTCACCTAGCAAGGCCGAACGTGCACCGAGACCAATGCTGCCGCTCAAGTTTGATGAATCGCTAGAAACATCGCGACGCCCTAAGACATGTAAAACATCTACTTCTGTCGGAGAATACTCAGCGATCCAGGCAGCGTGCTCACACACGCTGGCTGAATAGGCCGAACCATCAATAACGGCTAATATATAGGTCATGTTCGCAGCCCCTAGATTTAATGCTTCATCATATCGTCAAGTGCCCCTGGTTTGTCGTGAATTGCTAGCTGATCGACGATAGTTTCGCTGGCTTTGTTTAAACCAATGATTTCCACCTCACTACCTTCACGACGATACTTCATGACAACCATATCCATAGCCTGAACACTACTGATATCCCAGATGTGAGCGTTGCTCACATCAATGACAATAGTATCTAGGGCTTCTTTAAAATCGAAAGAGGCGGTGAATTCGTCACTGGATGCGAAGAAAAGCTGACCTTCAACTAGATAGGTACGCTTTAGTCCATTCTCAGACAGCGTGGAGGTTACACGGAATATTTGGGATATTTTCCAGGCAAAGAAAATACCCGAGAACAACACACCCACAAGCACGCCTAACGCTAGATTGTGCGTCGCTACGACCACAATGACGGTTGCCAGCATGACAACGGACGAGCTTCGCGGGTGGTCTTTGAGGTTAGCAATAGACGACCAACTGAACGTTCCGATGGATACCATAATCATGATGGCCACCAGCGCTGCCATTGGAATTTGCTTAACCCAATCGCCTAAAAAGACAATCATTAGCAGTAAGAATAGGCCCGCACAGAACGTTGAAAGGCGACCGCGCCCTCCGGATTTGACGTTAATTATCGACTGGCCGATCATGGCACAACCGGCCATGCCCCCAATGAACCCCGTGGCCGTGTTGGCGATGCCTTGACCGATGCACTCACGATTCTTGTCACTTCGTGTATCAGTCAGCTCATCAACGATTGATGCTGTCATTAATGATTCAAGTAGACCAACGGCTGCCACAGCAGCAGAGTAGGGCAGTATGATCCTGAGTGTTTCTAAATTCAGCGGAATGTCTGGAAGCAGGAAGATCGGCAAACTGTCAGGTAACTCTCCCATGTCTCCCACGGTTCTAATATCCAGTCCCAAAGACAGTGAAACCCCCGTCAGAACAACGATACAGACCAAAGGCGAAGGTACTACCGACGTTATAAGGGGCAGTAAGTAGATTATGCCAAGGCCTGCCGCCACCATAACGTAGGTTAGATTGGGTACGTCAATTAACTCTGGAAGCTGGGCCATGAAAATCAAAATGGCTAGGGCGTTAACAAAGCCTGTCATCACCGATCTGGAGACGAATTTCATCACAACGCCGAGTTTTAAAAGCCCCGCTACAATTTGCAATAGTCCGGCGAGTATTGTGGCCGCAAGCAGATACTCCAAGCCGTACTCCTTGACCAGAGTGACCATCAGCACCGCGGTTGCAGCGGTGGCGGCAGAGATCATTCCGGGCCGACCACCGGTTATCGACACGATAACGGCAATTGAAAAAGATGCATAAAGCCCGACTTTTGGGTCTACCCCGGCAATGATCGAAAAGGCGATGGCTTCAGGGATAAGAGCCAGTGCTACGACAAGCCCAGCGAGGATATCGGCTCGAATATTGCCAAACCATTCTAACTGCCACTGGGCAAGAGAATCTGTATTCACGATTGGGATATGTACTCGAAAAATTGTAAGTTGATATGCACTCAACAGGCCTTGATAGGCGGTTTGTGCAGCCGAATTTGAAATTTGAACGGTAGTGGACGTATAAATAAGCAACAAAACGCTTGCCTAGCGTATACTTATAGTCTTAAGGTCGCAGCTGTTAAGCAGGATATGGACTGTAGCGCATACATTGGCACAGCGGTGAGACCTGAGAGCGATTGTCCTTTGCCTAATATGTAATGCAGAGGCTTTTTTAATGCGTCCACTGCGCTTGATTTTTCGCAAAAGCTGACTTTGCCGCAAATTCGACAATTCTTTTACAAATAACGTAAGAGTTGCCAAGCCGCACTGATGCTTGACGTCGATAAACAATATTGCAATCAAAATGCTTCTATTGAATAAAAGTAGTAGAAAACTCAAGGTGATAAAAGACGTATGACGAACAGTGAGTTGCCGGCTTCGGAGCCTAGTAAAGCCGCAGGATCGACCGACGGTCAGTCAGGATCCCCGTCGGGGACTCCGCAGGGGGCTCCGTCGGGGAATAACCCGCAGCCACGTAATCAACGTAGCAGACATCGACAGAATCCGAATTCAAACCCAAATGCTGCACAGCGAACTGACGGCAATAACAACCGAAATCAAAAAAAGCGATCTGGAAGGACGAACCGAAATCGTCCGCGTGACAACGATGACGGTGCGGGTAATCGCATAGATCCAGGCAATCGTGCTTTGAAGCCACCTCGTGTTATCACCGAGGAAATGGATAACATCGGAAATAGAGCGTTACCTGAACCAGCAGCTGTCATTGAAAATGACGACGACAATTTTGGCAACCGCGATCGTCTCAACGTTAATAACCGTTTCCCTTCAGACAGTAATCTCATTGGGTTCGAAGATCCTTATCAGGTAGGAAGTCTGGTTATGGGTGCTGCTGGAAGATCCCAGGGTAATCGAGGCAAAGGGCGCGGGAATCTGAGTCAGAGTCGCAGACCGCCAGGGCAACAAGGGCAGGGGCAACAACGAGGACAGCGTAACGCTCAGCCACGTCCGAACAATCGAAACAACCAGAACAACCAGAACAACCAGAACAACCAGAACAACCAGAACAACCAGAACAACCAGAACAACCAGAACAGAAATAATCAGAATCGGAATAACCCCAGGCAGGCGCAGACTGTAAATGCTGACGGAACACCGGCGGCGCCTCAGGGAAATCCCAATAATCCGAACGCTGGCCAAAGCCGCAGTCGGAACCAGAACCGCAATCGGAACCAAAACCGCAATCGTAACCAGAATAGAAACCCTCGTCCGCAAGGAGATGGGGAAAACTCTGCTAACAACACGCAGGTAGAGGGAGCGGCTAACGGGCCTGGTCCAGACACGGCGGCACCCAATACTCAGGTATCAATATCTCCGCAGGCGCCTAGTGGTAACCAGAATACCTCTTCAGCAACTACAGTGAATGTACAAGCACCTGCGGCTGCAGTTAGTGCGCCTGTAGCATCAGCACCGGCTAGTTCTCCCGCTGCAAAAGTTGCATCAGCACCGGTTAATGCTGCCGCTACAAAAGCTGCAAAAACACCGGCTAGTGCTCCCGCTGCAAAAATTGCATCAGCTCCAGCAAATGCACCTGCGAGTGGCGCAGAAGCTGCAGCACCGAAAAAACCTCGTGCACCGCGTAAACCACGTGCTGTTGCTGTAAAGGCCGCATCAGATTCGTCTACAACTGAAACCAAAACCCGAGCTAAGCCTGCTGCACCAGCGGCATCTGCAGATGCTGCGCCAGTGGTCAAGAAGCCCAGGGCCGTTAAGAAGAAAGTCAGTACTAAGGCTGCAGCTACTGGAGATGCAGCCAAGCCTAAAGCTGCTACTAAGCCGCGTGCTAAGAAGCCACCTGCGCCAAGCAGCGACTGATTAGTTTTTTAATACAGCAAGGGATGTAGAGCTAGCTTCCTGAGTCGATAACCTCAGCCAGGAAGCTAACTTTCGAACTTTACATATTCGGGTAGTTTGGCCCGCCACCACCTTCAGGAACCACCCAGGTAATGTTCTGGCTTGGATCTTTGATGTCGCACGTTTTGCAATGGATGCAATTTTGCGAATTGATCTGAAATCTGGGTGTGTCATCCTCAATAATCACTTCATACACACCTACTGGGCAATAGCGCTGTGCAGGCTCCGCGTACATCGGCAAATTGTCTCTGATCGGTAATTCCGGATCGGTCAATTGCAGATGGACTGGCTGATTTTCTTCGTGATTGGTATTTGACAGAAACACAGATGAAGATTTGTCGAAGCTGACTACGCCATCAGGTTTTGGGTAGTTGGGTGGTTGGCAGGCATCTGCTTTTTTCATGCAGGCATAATCTGGAATTTCATCGCGAAAATTAAACGGTAGTTTCCCACCAAAAAAATTCTGATCGATGTAGTTGTACGCTCCACCCAGATACATGCCGAATTTATGCAGAGCTGGTCCCCAGTTCTTCGAGGTTTTTAGTTCATCACCAGCCCAACTGGCAAGATAAGCATCGGTGTATTCGACCAGTTCCCGACCTTCGTCACCGTTGGCCAGGGCAGTTGCGATAGTCTCTGCGGCCACCATGCCTGACTTCATTGCCGTATGAGTGCCTTTTATTTTTGCGAAATTGAGTGTTCCTGCATCACAACCAATTAGCAGGCCGCCGGGCATACTCATGCGAGGTAGGGAGTTTAATCCACCTTTGGAAATAGCTCTGGCGCCGTAACACACGCGCTCACCGCCTTCCAATACCTGCTTAATGGTTGGGTGTTGTTTAAATCGCTGGAATTCATCAAAGGTGCTTAGATGCGGATTTGAGTAATTAAGATCGATGATTAGTCCGACAACAACCTGGTTGTTTTCGAGGTGGTAGAGAAAGCCACCGCCTGTAGAGGAGGTCTCTGACAACGGCCAGCCGGCGCCATGAACCACGACTCCAGCTTCATGCTTTGCTGGATCAATCTGCCACAATTCTTTCAGGCCGATGCCATAGTGTTGTGGTGATTTGCCTTCGTCGAGCTTAAATTGACTGATTAATTGCTTACCTAAATGACCTCTGCAGCCTTCTGCAAACACGGTGTATTTTGCGTGCAGTTCCATGCCGCGCTCGTGGCCATCTTTTGGGTTTCCAGCTTCGTCAAGGCCCATATCACCGGTCGCTACGCCTTTAATTCGTCCGTCTTCATGATAAAGAATTTCAGCTGCGGCAAAGCCTGGGAATATTTCAACACCAAGCCCTTCGGCTTTTTCACCTAGCCAACGAGTCAAATTTCCCAAGCTTGCCACGTAGTTTCCATGGTTGTGCATGGTTTTAGGAGACAAAAAACCTGGCACGCGTATGGACTTAGTGGCGCTGGTAAAGAATAGGATGTCATCGCGTGTCACGGCAGTTTGCAACGGTGCGTTGTCGCTCTCCCAGTCAGGAAATAATTCTGTTAATGCGCGAGGTTCAATAACGGCACCAGAGAGGATATGAGCCCCAACTTCCGATCCTTTTTCCAGTACTACAACGCTTATTTCCTGCTCTTTTTCGGCCGCAATTTGCATCAATCGACAGGCTGTAGATAGTCCGGCCGGGCCAGCACCAACAATGACGACATCAAACTCCATCGACTCTCGTTCTTCACTACTCATAATACTTTCTCAGTTTGTCTCAACCCTAGGAGGCTGTCTTAGGGGCAAGCGGGTGGCCCATTACTGCAATGGTCACCGCCGTTTATTCGTTTAAGTAAACCTTTATATACCAGTAGACACTCAGACTAGACCGACCAATTATCGACCAAAGTTGTCTAAAGCGAGTAAATCAGTAGTTTTTCCTCGTTTTGCAGGGACAGCCACGGCATCGAACTCACTGGAAAGCCGATCGCTGAGAGCTTTCATGGCTTTTTTCTCGCCGTGCACTAGTAGGGCAGGCGGCTTGTTCTCAAAGTTTGCATACCAGTCAATCATACCCTGCTGATCAGCGTGCGCGGATAACCCACCAATTGTATGAATTTTTGCGCGTACCCGTATTTGCTGCCCCCAGATTTTAACCATCTTTTTACCGTCAACAAGTTTGCGTCCTAATGACCCACCCGATTGATAGCCCGCGATGATGACATGTGCATCAGGTCGCCACAGGTTGTGTTTGAGATGGTGCATGATTCGCCCGCCGGTGCACATACCACTGCCTGCTATGACAATTGCACCTGATGGCATCGCGTTTATCGCTCGGGACTCGTCAGCCGTTTGCGAGAACTTAAGGTTAGGCATGGCCAATAGGGGGCCGTTTTTTCGATAATAAGCTGCGGCCTCCTCGTCATAGAGGTTGGTATGTTTTAAATAGACTTCACTTGCGCGGATCGCCATTGGACTATCCAGAAAGATCTGCCAGCGTGCCAAGTCCCACTCTTCGAAATAGCGTGCCATGGTGTAGAGAATCATCTGGCTACGGCCAACAGAGAATGCGGGTATCAGGATATTGCCGCGAACACTGCTCAGTGCACTGGCAATTTCGCTAACTTCCTTCAGTGTCTCAGACCATTCCCTATGCAAGCGATTACCGTAGGTGCTTTCCATCAATACCAAATCTGCCTTTTTCAGCAGGCTGAAATCTCTGAGAATGGGAGAGCCTCTGTGCCCCAGATCGCCGCTGAACACAACGGTTCGGGTTTGTTTGCCTTCTACCAATGTGAGTTCGACCATGGATGATCCGAGAATATGGCCGGCATCGAACAGCTTTATCGACACTCCTTGTGCGATTTTTCGTGGCGTTTCGTATTCCAGTGCTGCGAGTCGATTTATTGTATTTTCTACGTCAGATTGATCGTACAGGGGGGGGAGTAGCGGTTTCCCTGCGCGTTTGCGTCGTTTATTCCTATATTCAACATCGCGGGCATTAAGATGAGCTGAGTCTTTGAGCAGAATTTGTACGAGATCACAGGTGGCGGCATGAGTATGAATTTTACCCTTGAAGCCTTGGTCCAATAACATCGGCAGGCGGCCACAGTGATCGATATGGGCATGACTGAGTACGACGGCATCCAATTCAGCGGGATTGAACGGAAACGGGTCATGGTTTCGCAATTCGTCTTTTCTACGACCCTGTATAAGTCCACAGTCGAGTAAAATGCGAGTATTGCCTAGCTCAATAAGGTGGCAGGAACCTGTAACTTCCTCTGCAGCACCGTAACTTGTCAGTTTCATGGCGTTTTATCAGCCGCCGGGATCGGCGCGGCATCGGTTTCCCCGTATACAATGGCTATTGTATCCAAGACCGGTCGGTTTGATCCGTTTGGTCAGCGTTGTTGTGCCTCGAATTTCAATTTTATTAATAGGTTTCCTGATTTTGTCCACTTTGACCAAGCCCACAAGCCCTTTGAAGAATCTTGACGACATTGAGCTTTACGCAACCTGTGGTACAGGCCTTGAGGATTTGCTGGTTGAGGAGTTCCGAGAATTGGGCTTCGACAGCATTCAGAGTGCAGGGGCCGGTGTTCGGTTTCGAGGGGGTCTGCATGCGGGCTACAAAGCGTGTTTATGGTCGCGAATAGCCAATCGTATTCTGTTGCCAATTCATTCAGGCCCCGCTGCCAGCCCCGAAGCCCTGTATGAGCTGGTTCAGGAAATTGACTGGTCTGAGCACGTCGATGTGGACGGCACACTGGCAGTCGATTTTTTCACAGCCAAGTCCGCTATTACGCATTCACAATATGGAGCTTTGAAGGTCAAGGATGCCGTCGTTGATCAGTTTCGTGACGCACAAGGAAGGCGTCCCAATGTGGAACGGGAAACTCCGGATTTACGCATTAACGTTTATCTTTTTCGTGATAAAGCTAGAATCGCCATCGATTTATCGGGCAGCAGTTTACATCGCCGGGGATATCGCGATGCGCAGGGACTTGCACCACTAAAAGAAAATCTAGCTGCTGCGTTGTTATATGCCGCGGGTTGGCCGGCAGCGATGAAGCGAGGTACGGCATTTGTTGATCCGATGTGTGGTTCTGGAACTCTACTTATTGAAGCTGCCATGATCGCTTGTCAGCATGCACCAGGTCTGCATCGGAATTACTTCGGCTTTGAAGGCTGGAAAGGCCACGATGAGCATCTTTGGGAGACTCTTAAAGTCGATGCAATCCAAGGCCAACGCGATTGCAAAGTTCTGATTGCGGGTTCAGATCAGGATGCTCAGGCCATTGATAATTGTCAGCACAACATAGCGCAAGCCGGGCTTGAAAACGTTATTCATCTGGATCAACTGGCGGTTAGTGACGGTCGCCACAAGGCACTGGGTGAATCGGTCGAGGGCTTGTTAGTAACGAATCCGCCCTATGGTGAGCGGCTAGCAGCTGACACACGGTTTTATGCAGATCTGGGTGCAAATTTAAGTCGCTACTATGCGGGTTGGCAGTGCGCTCTGTTCACGGCAACTGCTGCACCGTTTCAAAGAGCCCGACTACCACTGGCCACTACACTGCATGTCAAGAACGGTGGTATCGATTGTGTTCTGCTAACAGGTTCAGTACCGAAAAGCGGTTTAGGAAAGCGCTCTTTTGTAGATGACCCACGGCTGGCTGACGAATCACGATTGGCCGATGAACCTTCGTTAGCAGATGAATCAGGCGCGACGTCTGTGTATGAGTCTGCTGCTGAGCAAATTGAAACAGGTGGTGAGGATAGCGATGCCAATCATCCTCAGGCATCGCTATACCGATCCGCACATAGTAGTGGTGAGCCGCAACGATCTGCTGGCGAAATTGAAGTTGATGCAACAGATTTTATCAATCGCTTAAAAAAGAATCAAAAAGCACTTAAGGGTTGGGTACGTCAAAATGACATCCATGCTTATCGTCTTTACGATTCTGATTTACCGGAATTCGCTGTTGCTATCGATATATATAGGGGGGACACCACACACTGTGTCGTGCAGGAGTACCAGGCTCCAGCAACCGTTAATGTTGCAATGGCACAGGCTCGTCTAAAAGCCATCATGGAGGTGGTTCCAGAATTTCTTGGCATTTCACCTGAAGATGTACATTTGAAAGTTAGGGAGGTGCAAACGGGTCTGCAGCAATATGAGAAACAAGACAGTGCCCGCTCAAAGACAACAATGGTTCCGGAGTTTGGCGCGACCCTGGAAGTGAATTTTACAGACTATTTGGATACCGGTTTGTTTTTGGACCACCGACCGGTTCGACGGCATCTCTACAAACAAGCTGAGGGTAAGCGATTTCTGAACCTGTTCGCCTACACAGCAACAGCAACCATTGCTGCTTTGGCCGGTGGTGCTTCCAGTAGCGTCTCTGTGGATACCTCAAATCGGTATTGTCAGTGGGCTCGTAGAAATCTGGATCGCAACGAAGCGGCCTTACAAAACCATGAGGTGGTTAGACAGGATGTCATGGCATGGTTGAGGGATGCTGCGGTAGGGATTCGTGCTGAGAGTATGTTCGATTTGATTTTGCTTGATCCTCCGACATTCTCCAATTCAAGCTCTTTGGACGATTATTGGAATGTTCAGCGAGATCATGTTGCCGCTATTGATGCCTGTCTTAAAGTACTATCACCGGGTGGCACACTGATTTTTTCCAACAACTTTCGCAGATTTAAATTGGATGCTTCACTTTCTGAGGATTCCGAACGAGGCATCCGTATAGAGGACAAGAGTCGTTGGTCTATAGATCGGGACTTTCAGAGAAATCCACGTATTCATCAATGCTGGTTTATACATAAGATTGCCAAGTAGGCAATAGATAGTTTTCGAGAAGCGTTGTCCTAGAGTTCAACGTATAGTTTGGCAAAGATAACAATATTAGAGGTTTTGCGTGGCTGAATTTTTTTACGAATACGGGCTGTTTTTTCTTAAAGCATTGACGTTCGTCATTGCGGTGGTTGTGATCATCATGGCTATTGTGGCGGCTGCCATTCGCAGTCGCGAATCGTCTGGTGGTTCCGAAGGCGGGCACATTGAAATTAAAAAATACAATGAGCGCCTTGAAGATATGCAAGAAGCTTTATCGTACGCTTTGCTTTCTCCTGAGCTTCAAAAGCAAGCTGAAAAAGACAAAAAAGTCAGCGATAAGGCTGATCGTAAAGCGGCGAAACAGGCTGCGAAAAAAGCCAAAAAACAACGTGGCTCAGGTGAAACCATCGTGCCCGAAAAAGCTCGTCCGCGGCTGTATGTGATGGACTTTGACGGTGACATACGAGCCAGTGAGGTTGAAAAGCTACGCCGAGAAATTACAGCTGTACTCACCGCCGCGACTCCTGAAGATGAAGTGCTTGTCCGACTTGAAAGTGGCGGTGGCATGGTTACCTCGTATGGATTGGCAGCATCTCAGCTTGATCGCATCCGAGACAAGAAAATCCCCCTGACCATCGCTGTCGATAAGGTTGCTGCAAGTGGCGGTTATATGATGGCTTGTGTTGCCGACAAACTAGTCGCTGCACCGTTTGCCGTTCTTGGGTCCATCGGAGTTGTTGCTCAAATTCCAAACGTGCATCGCCTTCTCAAAGAATTGAAGATCGATTTTGAAATGCTCACGGCTGGTAAATATAAGCGAACGCTTACGGTGTTTGGCGAGAACACAGACGAAGGTCGTGAGAAATTCATCGAGGATATTGAACGTATACATGCACAGTTCAAACAGTATGTAAGCGAGCGTAGACCTGATTTAGACATTGAGGCTGTTGCTACTGGTGAGATTTGGTCTGGTCAGGATGCGCTGGATCTAAAACTGGCTGATGAACTCTCAACCAGTGATCAATACCTTATTGATGCTTGCGAAGAACGTGAAGTTTTACTCATTGAGTACACTGAGAAGAAGAGCTTTATGGACAGGCTTTCAATCGGGGTTCAGAGCACTATTGATGGTGTATTGCTTAAATGGTTTGACCGATTAATGAAAAGTCGGTTTTCTATTGGCTAATAAGTAAGCGTACTACCCTTGTGGGCCAGTAGTTCGGCAAAATATATTGTTGCAAGCGGGAAATACGTCAACCGCTTGCAAGTCGATGCCGCAAATACATCTTTACATAACTGGATATATGGTTATTATAGATGTATGGCTCGAAAACAAACTATTACGTCCGTTGCTCCAGCACTCGCCGCATTGGGGCATGAAGCAAGACTTTCCGTATATCAATTACTGGTGCGCTCTGGCCACGAGGGGTTGAATGTGGGCGAGATATCCGCGCACTTGAATTTACCCGCATCAACACTTGCACATCATCTTCGTGCATTAGTGCTAGCGGGTATCGTAATTCAAGAAAAGAGAGGGCGAGAGGTATTAAATCGACCAGATTTCGACACAATGACAGAAATAATAAGTTTCCTCACAGCCGAATGCTGCTCAGGTGTTCGTTTGTAAGCAGAAGCAGTTTAGCGTTTTTTCTTTCAATATAACTAATAATCCAGTTATGTGGATGTGAATAAATTGGATGTGCACGTTCAGTCTTTCCGAACTGAGCTATTTAGCTATATCTGGGCCGCGCATAGGGTCTGGTTGACCACGGCAACAATTTTGTTAGTTTTGAAGGTTTTCAATCTTTCACAAGGTCTTGCAAGTGGCTGGTTTACGCTTGAGGCGCTGATCGGAACTGCTCCATCCTTGCTTTTATCTATAGGATTGGCTGCATATGCCGGAGTTAGTAGGGCCGATAACTTAATTGCGCGGGCTTTTGTTGGGTCGCCTCTGGCAATGATCGTTTTTGCGGCAATACTGGGGGGCTTGTCACCCTTTTGCTCATGTGGAGTAATACCCCTTATCGCTGCACTGCTAAGTATGGGGGTTCCTCTGGCAGGGGTCATGGCCTTTTGGCTTGCCTCGCCAGTAATCGATCCCTCAATGTTTGTGCTGACTGTAGGCTTGTTGGGGTTTGAATTTGCGGTGGCGAAAACGATAATAGCTATCGCTCTAGGACTGTTTGGCGGCCTGGTCACTATGGCTTTGACTCAGCAAGGTTTTTTATCCAACCCTTTAAAAGTAGGGATTGGCCAGCGCGGTTGTGAATCTGTCTCTGCGTGCACATCGGATCCGGTAGTGTGGAAATTCTGGATCGATAGAGCACGTCGATTGAAATTTATGAGAGAAGCTCTGGCTACCACGCTTTTCCTACTGAAATTTGGCATTCCTTGTTGCTGGTGGTGTCACATCGTTGCCCGCAGCAATAGCGGTTTTCGCGCTGGTAAAGCGTCAAGTGTTCGCACTCTACATTCTCTTTGCCTTCACAGGGTCAATAGCCAGTGGGTTAGTTTTTGAATTTTGGCTAAGCTAAGCACCTTTGTATGGGTAACACCGTGTTGCATTTAACTAATCTAAGTTTGAAATGTAACGTAAATGGCCAACAACTAAGCGCTGCGATGCCGCTATATGATTTCTGAGCGTTGTCCATGGTGGGCTCATGCAAGCAGTAAAGAAAAATAGTTTCGCATCGGAGATGGTTGACTCTTTTCGCGTAGACGATGGAAAACTTCCTTCGCTGCCCAATGCTGTTATATATCTGGAAAAAGCGGTAAGTGATGAAACTGTCAGTCTGAGTGTGCTTGCAGATCTACTTAGCAAGGACCCTGTGCTAGCGGCTCGATTGCTTCGGGTTAGTAACAGTACTTTTTATCGAGCAATGTCGCCAGCTGAGAACGTGCCCGCCGCCGTGACCCGAATTGGTCTTCTGGCCACACGTAACATTGCATTAGGTTTGCTGCGAAATTCCTTCAAGGCTCGCAACGATGTTGTTGCAGCGATGATTACTGAGCTTTGGATGGAATCGCTTAAAACCGCAGCCGTTGCCAACGCTTTAGCGCCATACTATGCTCTTCTGGATCCTCAACGCGCTTTACTGGGAGGGTTGATGTACAACGTTGGAGCCATGTTGCTACTGACAAAATTAGACGAAAAAGCTGACACGTTTGAACGGGCTGATGTTCAACAAGTGGTTGATGAGCATGCACCGGAATTTGGCATTCGACTATTGCAACATTGGGAAATGGATCCTGAAATTATTGAAGTTGCGGCAACTCGCGATCTTTGGCAGCGCGATCACGATGGCGCACCTGATCTTGCCGATTTAGTGTTAGTTGCCCGCAGTTGTATTCCAGATGTGAATGGCCGTAGGCCGGACTATGCGCAATGCGAAGCATTACCCAGCTACGGCCGAATAAATCGTTACTTACGTTTGACAGAACCGCTGGAATCCGTTGTTGATGCCGCAGACGAAGCCATCGAACGAACTCTAGATCTGTTCTTTTAGGAGCTTGTTAAGTTGTTTGCCCACTCTCTGAGCTTGAATTTCTGTATTTTTCCTGTAGATGTTTTCGGAAGCTCACGGAAAACGATATTTTTAGGGCATTTATAATGCGCCATATTGTCTCGGCACCAAACAATCAACTCTTCTTCAGTAGCGGTATGTCCTTGTTTTAATATAACGAATGCGCACGGCGTTTCACCCCATTTGTCGTCGTTTTTTGCAGCAACAGCCGCTTCCTGCACGGCTGGATGCGAGTACAAGGTGTCTTCGATTTCAATAGACGAAATATTTTCACCACCAGAAATTATGATGTCCTTGGAACGGTCCAGAATACGTAGATAACCGTCTGGATCCATGACCGCTAAATCACCGCTGTGGAACCATCCACCTTTGAACGCTTTCTCATTGGCCTTGGCATCACGATAATAGCCGCGCATGACGATATTACCGCGAAACATGATTTCTCCAATGGTTTTACCATCACGTGGAACCGGAGATAGGGTGTCGGGGTCCATCACATCCAGTTGATCCAGTACCTGGTATCTAACACCCTGTCGAGATTTCAGCTTTGCTCGTTCAATGCCTGTTAAATCATCCCACTCAGGTTTCCATGCACACATCACCGCCGGCCCATAGGTTTCCGTTAATCCATAGGTATGCGTGATGTGGAAGCCCAAGGCCTCGATACCCAATAGAACACTGGCAGGAGGAGGGGCCGCTGCCGTCATAATATTAACGGTATGAGGGAGCGGCTTTATAATGGACGGATCTGCATTGACAATGAAATTCAAAATGATTGGTGCCCCGCAAAAATGAGTGACGCCGTGGTTGGCAATACTGCTATAGATGGTTTCTGCATTGATGGTCCGCGTACAGATGCTGGTTCCTGCGTTGGCTGCTAATGACCAGGGGAAACACCAACCATTGCAATGGAACATGGGCAGCGTCCATAGATAAACCGGGTGCGGGCCCATGTGCCAACCGGTTATGTTTGACAGGGCGTTCAAAGTAGCCCCTCGATGGTGATAAACAACGCCCTTGGGTTTGCCTGTAGTACCAGAGGTATAGTTTAGCGAGATTGACTGCCATTCATCTTCAGGTAGCTGCCATCGCCAAGATGGCTCAATAGCTGGGAGTAACGCCGATGGTGTCGCGTTGCCATCAACGAAAGTTTCGTATTCTAGTTCTGAAATGAAATCGCCTGTAGCGTCTGCATCATCAATACTGATGAGCATGGGTGGGTTTTGCAATGTCCTGATAGCTTCCAAAACTACATCGGTTGAGTCCCTGTCCACAAAGAGCACTTTGGCTGCACCGTGTTCTAAAATATGCGCAATGGTATTGGCTTCCAGGCGGGTATTGATGGCGTTAAGAATTCCACCTGTCATGGGAACGCTAAAGTGCAGTTCAAAGAGGGCAGGAATGTTAGGCGCGATCACTGCAACAACATCGCCTTTAGCAACGCCCATAGCAGCAAGCCTTGCTGCGCCATTTTGACAACGTTGGTAGGTATCAGCCCATGTGTGCGTTATTTCACCATGAACTGTCGCGAGTTGATCCGGGTAGACATCAGAGCTGCGGGCCAGAAAACTCAATGGGCTTAAAGGTGTGTAGTTTGCTGCGTGAGCAGGCAACGGTACACCAGCGTCGCCAGGTTGTCTGGGGCTAAGGGTAGTAGGATGATGACTGGACATCGACACAAATCTCTAGAGTGAATTATGGAATCGCCACGAAGTACTGCAGACAGCCTACCTCTCTCCGGCATCCGTGTGTTGGAGATGGGACAGCTCATTGCCGGTCCCTTTGCAGGCCAAATGCTGGCAGCATTCGGTGCCGAGGTTATTAAAATTGAGCCTCCAGGTAAAGGGGATCCGCTCAGAACCTGGCGTGAACTTGATGAACAGGGGACATCTTACTGGTGGCGCAGTATCGCTCGCAATAAAAAATCCGTGACACTTGATCTGTCCAAACCCACGGGGTGTGAAATTGCCCTCCAGTTACTTCTTAAATCAGATATCTTAATTGAAAACTTTCGGCCAGGTCGAATGGAAGCGTGGGGTCTGGGCCCTGAGACATTAAAAAAAATACACCCAGAGCTTATTTATACACGGGTATCTGGATATGGCCAAACTGGCCCGTATGCATCTAAGCCTGGCTTTGCCTCAGCTTGTGAAGCTGTAGCTGGACTTCGCTATGTCAACGGTCATCCGGGGGAAAGGCCAGTACGCATGAACCTGAGCCTTGGTGATACTTTGGCAGGGATGCATGCCACCGTTGGCACCCTGTTGGCTCTGATTGCACGGCAGAGACTGGGTAATGGTGGTCAATGCATTGATGTTTCGATAGTTGAGTCGGTGTTCAATATGCTTGAAGGCGTATTACCTGAATACGATGGAGCGGGTGTTGTACGTGAACCCTCGGGTTCAACGGTTACGGGTATCGTTCCAACCAATACCTATTGCTGCAAAGATGGTCGATATATCGTGATTGGAGGCAACGGTGATTCTATATTCAAGCGACTCATGGCGGCCGTAGGAAGATCAGATTTGGCTGATGATGTGCGACTACATGACAATCAAGGTCGTGTCGCTCATGAGCCTCTCATTGATGAGGCTTTAAGCACATGGTGTTTTGAGAACGTGTCCGCTGCTGCTTTGGACATGCTAGATGCTGCTGATGTCCCTGCAGGTCCTGTGAACTCGATTGCAGATATTGCAGCGGATCCGCATTTTCAAGCGAGAGCAGTTTTTGAATCGGTGCCCGTTGCGGGTGTTGATCGCAAGATGCCAGCTGTGCATCCCAGGTTGAGTGACACACCTGCAACATCCCGTTGGGCTGGGCCAGATCTCGGTGAACACACGATCGCGGTGTTAAGCGAGCTTCTCCATATTGAACCGGAACAACTCAGTAATTGGCGGCAGGAAGGAGTTATTTGACGCGGGCAAACATAGCCAGCCCCGATTGATTCTAGTTCAATGTCAAGTTGTTTGAGAGACCGTCGATACCGTGTTAACGAGGTGTAAGTTAGGGATAGGCTTTGAAAAATTCACCAATGTCGCGAATAAGCACAGCCGCTGGCATTTACTTAATGATTATGTGGGGTTATACCGTTCTGCCGACGGGGCAATGGTTTGCAGCCTTTCTAGCCGTAATGATGAGCATCATGCTGGTTTTCTGGGTAACTGAGACTGTCGAGGATGTTCGCTCTGAGAATGAGTTTGTGACGCCCTTCGGAAGCAGCGAAATCCAACCGACAAGTGTAACGTTCGCTGCCGACCCTTCACTAGAAGCTTCGCTCATGCGACTCGACTCACTAAAATCTGAGCTTAAAGATCAATACGCTCAATTTGGCAAAGACCAGTCGCTTTTGAACAGTAAAAGCCTGGGTTCCTGGAATGGCATTCGGCGTCCGCGGACCTGATGACGTGACTGTTTCAATCGATGAAAACGCGCTGAAATTCATTAAAGCTTTGCAGCGCCCTGGGAAACCAGATCTGCTTGAACGCATAATAGACCTGTTTACAACGGAATCACCCAAGACATTGTCGAGCATGATTGAAGGTATTGACTCTATGGATATGGAGGTCGTGCGGGTGGCTGCACACACGCTGAAATCGTCTAGCGCTTATGTGGGCGCACTTGATTTATCTGAACGTTGCAAAGAGCTCGAACGCGCCGCCCACGATCAAAATTTCCCAGCGTGCATTGCACTGGGCGATAGTGTGGAAGATATATTTGCAGACAGTTGTAACGCATTGGACCAGCTAATGAGTAAAGCCGCCTGATGGTGGGAGATCCCCCTCAAGCTGTGCAAATGGTTGTGCCCAGCTTGCTGCGCGAAAAACCTATTGTGCTACATGTAGACGACGATCTAGCTAGCTTGATGATGGCTGAGGGCACTCTGGAAGATGCGGGTTTCGACGTGGTTCAAGCCGCAAATGGCCAGGAGGCCATAGAATCTTTTAAAGAGCACGACCCTGACATCATTATCATGGATGCTGTCATGCCGGTTATGGATGGTTTTGATGCGATTAGTGGTATTCGTCAGCTCAACGGCGGCGAGCATGTGCCTATTCTGATGATCACTGGTCTCGATGATCTGGACTCGATAACACGCGCCTATGATGAGGGTGCTACAGATTTCTTAACTAAGCCTGTTAATTTTTTTATCTTGCCCCATCGTGTGCAATACATGTTGCGTTCGAAACTAACCGCAGATGAGCTGCGCTCTAGCCAAGCGAAATTGGATAACGCACAGCGCATTGCTCGTTTGGGCAATTGGGAATGGTGCTTGAGTAGCAACGATTTTTTCTGGTCTCGAGAGTTTGGTCGTGTACTGTGTCTCGAAGAAAGTACCAATATAGAAGCATGGTCAGATTTTCTACATCACCTTGATGAGCCAGATAGAAGTAACGTGCAATTGATTGCCGAACAATCAGTAGAAGAGAAGCAGGCATTCAATGTTGAGTTTTCCATCGTTAGTTGGGTAGATGGTTCTATACGCCGATTGCGTCTGGAGGCAGAGCCGTATTGTCAGGAGAACGGTCAGTGCAGCCATATGCTTGGTACTGTTCAGGATATTACAGAACGTATCGATGCTCAGAAACAAATTCATAACCTTGCTTATTATGATCTGGTTACCGGTTTGCCTAATCGTGCTCAGCTATCAGAGCAATTGCGTTATACCCTGAAACTGTCAAAGCGTAATGACTCGAAGTTTTCTGTGTTGTTTCTTGACCTTGATCACTTTAAACAAGTCAACGATACACTTGGCCACGATGCCGGAGATGAACTACTCCAGCAGGTGGCCAATCGGCTGACATCCGTTGTGCGTGAAACGGACATGATCATTGGCGGAAACGGTGCTGATACCGATTTAGAATCGCAGCATACCGTTGCCCGGTTAGGCGGCGATGAATTTGTTGTACTGCTCAGTGTTATAAATCGCGCAGAGGACGCTGCTCGAGTGGCTGAGAGAATTGCCCAGGCGATAGGAATGCCCTACGAATTGGGAAATAATACGGTAAACGTGACCACCACGATTGGTATCAGTGTCTATCCTGCTGATGGTGATGATTTTGAGTCGATGATGAAGTCTGCCGATATCGCCATGTACCATGCGAAGGAATCTGGCAGAAACGGATATCAGTTTTACTCGCGAAACATTCATGAGCAGGCATTAGCCCGATTCTCACTCGAGGCAGACTTGCGTGTAGCGATTGAAACCGATCAGTTGACAGTGGCTTATCAGCCTAAAATTGATATGAAAACCGGTGAACTATCGGGTGTAGAGGCATTGACTCGTTGGAGACATCCGGAAAAGGGAACCATGGATCCTAGCGTGTTTATACCTTTAGCTGAGGAGACTGGATTGATAATACCGCTAGGTCGTTGGGTATTACGTCAGGCTTGCGAGCAGATGCAGCGCTGGGTGAAAGCGGGCTGGCCGCCAATGGTCATGGCTGTAAATTGCTCAGCAGTACAATTCACTAAGAGCAACGTCATTGAGGATATTAACGAAGCAATCCGTTTTAGTGGGCTTGATCCGAAATACCTCGAAATAGAGTTGACCGAGAGCTTGTTGTTACAGGACGGTGAAAAAGGAATTCAGATTCTTAAGGATATGAAAGAGCTCGGTATTCAAGTAGCCATAGATGATTTTGGAACGGGTTTTTCATCTCTAAGCTACTTGAAACGTCTACCCGTAGATAAATTGAAAATCGACAAATCGTTCGTTGATGATCTAGCCACTGATAGTGGGGATGCTGCGATAGTGACTGCGATCATCACCTTGAGCCATAACTTGAATCTTACAGTCGTGGCTGAAGGCGTAGAAACACAGGAACAGTATGACATTTTACGCAGCTATAAATGTAACGAAGCACAAGGCTATCTGATCAGCCGCCCATTGGAGATTGATGACTTTGAAACGTGGATGAACAGCTACCCCTCTCAGAATCTGGATAAGGT
>JBLHWG010000032.1:0-25243 GCA_047629055.1 Halioglobus sp. | reverse complement strand
GGCGCCTTACAGTCTCTGCGAAGTCAGTACCAACAGTTCGGTTCAGAATATAGCGCGGTACTGTTTGGCTGGCCTTCCACACCTCAGGACACCGCTGCAGCATTCGCAGCTGTGCTAGAGCAATCAGAGTTTACTGATCTGCCTGTAGTGGTCATGTCTACGGATTTACGCGCAGAAACACGCGCCTGGGTGGCAGGCAGGGAAAACACGGCCGTACTATCCTGGAAAGAGTATCAGGGGCTTGAGCCGATGCTGCGCCAGCTTCTGGATATTCCGGTAACAGGTGTGCATTCTGAATTGGAAAAATTCGACAATGGCGATATTCATCTACTTGTCGTCGATGATTCAGCAACCATAAGGCATTCGCTGCGGGATTTGTTTCGAATGCAAGGGTATCAGGTGAGTCTGGCGGCCACGGCAGATGAAGCGTTAGGATTGGCAACGACGGTAGAGTTCGATATCGCGGTCCTTGATTTCTATCTTCAGGAAACTACCGGTGATTTACTCTGCCGTGATCTTATTGGTCATCAAGGCACTGGGGACATCGTATGTACTGTTCTTACGGGTACCTATAGCGATCACATCATAAAACGTAGCCTGAGGGCAGGTGCTGTTGAATGTATGTTCAAAAACGAGTCGAGTGAGCTTCTGCTCAGTCGAATCGATGCGATTAGTCGTTTTGTTAGGCAGCGCAGGGAGTTGCAAAGTGAGCGCTCATTGCTTCAGGAAATTATCGAATCGTTGGCCGGTGCCGTCATGATTGTTGAGCCAAATAAACGGATAAGCTACTTAAGTGCAGCCGCTATCATTGAGTTGAAGTTAGAGAGTGCAAGTTCATTACTCGGATTGCAGTCCGATATAATTCTTGAGCCGTCTGGGCCTCAATCTGCAGGTACCGGAATTCATGCGGCTACCTGGCGTCTGCCGGATGGTAATACCGTTGATGTCGATTATGAACATGTATTAATAAAAGAATCTTCTCGAAGTGTGTTTCGATTCGCACGACGAAGAGAAAGCAGGGAATTACCGGGGCCTAAGGCAGAATCAGAGCCGGGGCAGGAGCGATCAACAGAATTTTCGATTATCAGTGATCTTGATTTGAACAATAAGTGTCGGCCTTTGCTTATTGAACTTCAGAATTATCTGGATATTGCAGGTGAATTAACTGATCGAATCAGTCTTTTAGTACTGGATGTCTTTGTCAAAACGCCAAACGGTCGATTGTTACCGGTGACTGCTCATAATGGGATGGCGCTGACGATAGAAAAGTCGCTTAGTGCAATCTATCGTCGCTCGGGTCATGTGGCAGTCATGAGAGAGAATCGCTATGCATTTCTGCTTAGACATAGGGAAGAGCCACAAGCATATTTACTGGTACGAAAAATTATGCAGCTTTGTCTGGAGACAGATCATAGCTACACAGGTGCGGAGTTGGCATGTTCAGGAAGCTTGCTCAGTATTAGTGGCAATGCGCAGCAGTCGATGGATAAGTTGTTCGATCACGCCTTTAAGGGTGTGGATCTAGTCAATACCAGAGCGCCAAACCAGACCTTGATTCTGGATTTAAGGCGCATGCTAAGCGCTTATCCAGTTCCAGAGGGTTCATCCAAGCATAAATCCATTGCAACTGGTGAGTGATTTTCTATGCCAGGCGAGGTAGTGCATCCTCAAGATTGCCTATTGCAACGTTACTAGCTCGCCGACTCTGTTTTCACCAGCCAGGGAATGCCCGGCTTCAATGCTGATTATCATCACTTCACCATCGGCTGAAAGAAGGGCTGATCGTACAAACGATTGTTTGGCAAACGTTGGAATCGCTTCAGGGAGTTCGAGTTTGGGTAACCAGCGCATTGCGGTCGTACTATACCGATAGGCTATCAGGGCTGCATATGGCGTACTTGTCGCAGTTCCCTCGCTCTGCCATCCTAGTACTAATTGGTTCAGTGTGCCGTCTGCGCTAAAGCGTAAAACCGCTGAATCCTGTGCGGTGAACGGAAATCTAATTGAATCGATAACGGATAGTTCCGCACTGTTTTTTGTGTCTACTCCCGAAACGCTCGGAATCTCATAGCGCCACAGGACAGGAGTGTGCTCTACATCGTTATTGAGCTCCCAGCCAGCTATCACTACACGATCACCGCTTGAATCGCTATGTATCGAGACGTCTTTGCCTGAGTTGATGTTATTTATCGCATAGGCGGAAATTTTGTTCCAACTGGGTGTTGCAAAATTTATTGGTGTTTGTTCCCAAACACTTAGCCACAGGCTTTGGTCTAGGGAGTGGATGGTAAATATACGTGTGTGTGCGAGATTGGCACTGGCAGCCTTGAGTATGCCCTCAGTAGAAAAACGCTCGGTAAATGCGGTTCTTAAGGGTTGATATTGATCCTGTTGCAATAGGCTCGGAGTTGTCCAGCCTGAGCGTGCCCAGACAGTCGTGAATAGTTTTTCGCCGAGACTAATGAGTATCAGGTTGCTATCTTCAGAAATTGAAATAGTGTCTGAAATTATCGCCTCTGAATGGCTGGCAACCAGTGTTGAGGGACTCCCTATTTCTAACGAAGTCGTCTCAAACCACGCCTCGCCAAAACGCTCCCAAATTTTTAGATAAGAAGCGCTTTGGCCATCTGTTACAAGTGCACCTACGGTATCGCCAGAAGGGGAGAGACCCAGACTGATTATTCGAGGTGGTAGTAGTGTGGTGGGTTCTAACGATATTCTATGAATAGGACGCCAGAAATTTTCAGACCTTGAATATAAGTCGATTGCACCCTGAATCGGGAGAGAAACGGCCATTAAGCTAGCGGTGGAATTGAAGGCGACACTATCTGCAAATTTTTCACCTTGAACAAATACTGAAGGGTAAACCCGTTGAAGACTACCTTCGACCAGTCCAGCAATGGGAACTCTAGCCGAGCTCACACAGTCGTCGGGGTCGCACAGCTCTATTCGGAACTGCTCGCTATGCCAAGCTCTTTGATGTGTTCTGCTGGGCAGTTTGATTGTTTGCTTGGTGGAGTCAGTGTTTTGCGCAACCAACACCTCGAACCCCTCCACTCTATCAAATTTGTAGATGCTGGCTATTCGCTGATCTGGAACTGAATCCCACGTTAGTTGTAGAAAACCGGGTTCTGATGTGATGGCTAACGTAGCTTCGGCTGGCGGGAGTAGAGAATCCTTTATTAGATCTGCAACTTGAGAGTCCGTGATTACCGGGCTTTCTTGTTGAACATCTGCTTGGCGTAGAGCCGTAGTATTAGGGGACTCAGATTGGCAGGCTAACAGTGCGAGGCCGCCAAGGTACAAAACGGTATTCTTTAGCAGGCGCACCAGCGAATTGTTCGCCGCTTTCCTGGCATTTGGGGGCGAATTATTGCTATCGACTGGTCTGCTGTACGAAATCAAACTTGTACCCTTCAACAATCGGGAAGTACGAACGGAGCCAATGGACTTCGGCGGAAACAAGTATTCGGTTTAAGCCGTCTGTATAAGTTGTCCGAAGTGTTATTCGCTCCGTTCGAGCCCTGTTTGAAGCAAGAAATGGTCCGATGAGTAGGGAATAGTCAGCGCGATTAAGTATCAGCCTGCCGTTTTTGATGTTAGCGGTGTTTTTAAGGCCTGTATTGCTGACTGAAGCCCGTCAACCGTCATAGGGTACATACGATCTTCCATAAGCTCTTTGGTCAGTCGTACGGACGGTGTGGATTGCCACCATTCGGGCGATTCCGGATTCAGCCACACACAATGGGGGAAAGCGTGCTGCAGTCGTTTGAGCCATACAGCACCTGCCTCCTCATTCCAGTGCTCCACGCTACCGCCGGGTACTGCGATCTCATAAGGGCTCATCGTGGCATCCCCGACTATGATTAGGCGGTGATCTTTACCAAAGGAGCGCATGAGATCTACGGTAGGGGTTTGCACGTGATGACGCCGGGCATTATCCTGCCACACGCGTTCGTAAATGAAATTGTGAAACCAGTAGGTGTCCAGTCTCTTGAATTCAGTTCTTGCAGCAGAAAAGAGAGTTTCTGACAACTGCGCGTGGTAATCCATGGAGCCTCCGATATCGATCAGGAGTAGCACTTTCATGGCGTTTTGACGCTCTGATTTCAAGTGGATATCCAACAGGCCGGCGTTGTTCGCAGTCTTTCTAATTGTCGTATCCAGGTCCAGCGTTTCTTCACGTCCATCACGCGCCAGGCGGCGTAACTGGCGCAGTGCCATCTTGAAGTTTCGAACACCAATCTCGGTATCACCGTCTAGATCTTTATAGCGTCTTTGTTCCCAGACTTTTACCGCACGTCCTTGTCTCTTTGCGCCTTCTCCTATTCTAATACCTTCCGGATTGAACCCTCCTTGCCCGAAAGGGGAGGTGCCACCGGTTCCAATCCATTTACTGCCACCATGATGCTCTTCTTTTTGCTCGGCAAGTCGCGCAGCCAAAGTTTCCATGAGCTTATCCCACCCCCCAAGAGCCTCAATTTGCTCACGCTGTTCAGCGCTCAGTGCTTCTCTGTCTTTTAGTTTAAGCCAGTCATCCGGAATGCCTTTATCCAGAGAGTCCATGAGACTTTCAAATCGATTCGCCTGCCCGGACCAATAGTCGTTGAAGACTTTATCAAACCGATCATAGTGAGCTTCGTTCTTGATTAAACAAAGTCGTGCGAATGCGTAGAATTGATCAAGTCCGAGAGTGCCAATGCCTTTAGACATGCCACGCATCAATGTTAACCACTCGCCGGTGGATACCGGTAAATCGGCCTGACGCAGTCTGTCAAAAAAATCGAGAAGCATGTTGGGTATCAGCGTCTTTTGTTTTGTTGCTTGTGTAGGAATATCAGTCTTTCAAACAAATGGATATCCTGTTCGTTCTTTAACAGAGCGCCGTGCATTTTCGGTAGAACAGTTCGGATGTCCGTCGCGCCTAATGCGTCTGCGGGTAAATCATCTGCGATGAGCAATTTAAGCCAATCCAGCAGTTCTGATGTCGATGGCTTTTTCTTAAGCCCAGGCACTTCACGCAAATCGAAGAAGACTTCCAGAGCTGCGCTAAGTAGGTCTTTCTTGATGTCGGGAAAATGAGATTCAACAATACGACACATTGTTTCTCGGTCTGGGAAGCTAATATAATGGAAGAAGCAACGTCTTAGAAATGCATCGGGAAGTTCCTTTTCGTTATTGCTAGTAATAACAACTAAAGGACGAATTTTTGCAGTCACGGTCTCGCGTGTTTCATAGACATCGAAAGCCATCTTGTCTAGCTCTTGCAACAGATCATTTGGGAATTCGATGTCGGCCTTATCAATTTCGTCGATTAGTACTACGCAACGTTCTTCACTGGTAAATGCATCCCAGAGAACACCTTTAAGTATGTAGTTGTTGATGTCTTTTACGGCTTCATCCCCGAGCTGTGAGTCACGAAGTCTAGACACGGCGTCGTATTCGTAAAGCCCCTGTTGTGCTCGGGTAGTGGACTTGATATGCCATGTTTTAAGAGGAGCTCCGAGTCTATTGGCAACCTCTATGGCTAATTCTGTTTTGCCGGTTCCGGGTTCGCCCTTTATCAGTAAGGGTCGTTCAAGCGTCAGTGCCGCATCGACTGCTTGTTGAAGGTCATCTGTCGTTATGTAAGTGCTGATGTTTCTATTCTCTGCTGTCACGCTGGTTATCTCTTTCTCGAAATCATAGGGCCAACATCGTTGCCGCCGAGTAAATGCATATGGATGTGGGGAACTTCCTGGCGGCCATGCTCGCCGCAATTAATAATGAGCCGGTAACCTGATTCGTTTAGACCTTCGTCACGAGCAAGCTTTCGGGCAACCGTTAACATGCGGCCCATTGCCGCCTCATCTTCATCTGTAATGTCATCGACGCTAGGAATATGACGGTTGGGCACGATTAATATATGTGTTGGTAACTGGGGGTTAATATCTCTGAAGGCCGTTACCAATTCATCCTGGTACACCATGTCCGATGGTATTTCTTTGCGAATGATCTTACTGAAAATTGTTTCTTCAATCACGCGGGTAGCCTCTGGCAGTGTTCTTTAAGTGATTATACTGTGCGTAGGTACGTACAACCGTCCAACGAACGTTAACTTACGGAACTGATCAAACAGACTTATGGGTAACAGACTATCTAAAATCTATACGCGCACCGGTGATGATGGAACCACGGGTTTGGGAGACGGCAGTCGGACCGACAAAGACGGTTTGCGAGTTGCAGCCTATGGTACAACCGATGAGTTGAATTCGTTATTGGGAATGCTGCTTACCAATGAGTTGCCTGTCACGGTGCAAAAAGTGTTGAATGAGGTGCAGCATCATTTGTTCGATCTGGGTGGAGAGCTGTGTATTCCCGGACATCAAGCCATTATGCAAACACATATTGATTGGTTAGAAGAGACGCTGGATCACTTCAATGATGATCTTCCACCGCTCAAGGATTTCATTTTGCCAGGCGGGAGTCTTGCAGCTGCTCAGTGTCATCTCGCAAGGACAGTGTGTCGCCGAGCAGAAAGACTGGTCGTAGGTCTTAAGCGGGTCGAGCCGGTTCCACCGTTTAGCATGAAATACCTGAATCGACTGTCGGATCTGTTGTTCGTTGTCGCACGAGTGCTAGCACGGAATGAAGGGGGTAGTGAGGTATTGTG
The DNA here is from genome assembly GCA_047629055.1 of Halioglobus sp. Taxonomy (GTDB): domain Bacteria; phylum Pseudomonadota; class Gammaproteobacteria; order Granulosicoccales; family Granulosicoccaceae; genus Granulosicoccus. Next base: position 18,591 of record JBLHWG010000032.1, on the reverse strand, counting down.
GCAAAAAGATAGGCCGACCATTACCTTCGAGTAGATTGTAAAAAAATGTGATATAGTTCACAGGTTTATATTGTGAACTTTGTGTTAAGCATTAAATCTGGGTAGACTTAGGGTCGCTATGAGTATAGACGCGATTTTGCCGAAAACAAGGTAGTATGTGAATCGTGTTTTGCTCTTGGTCTTCCTTCTGCTCCAACGCTGATGAATCTTATTAATAGTCATCAAATTATTAGCAAATTCAGACTATTGCGAGTGGCGTCTGTATGCGTTTCTGCCTCATTAGTCGTTGGCTTTGCGAAACCCGAGTTACCCGCGCAAAGCGTCAGTGAGAATGCGGGCATGTCGTTGGCAGAGTGGGTCGAACGACCAGTAAACCGTCCTGTTCCAAGGCCCGTGCACAAGACAAGGGACACACGGCCAATTTTGCCGAAAATTCATGTGATAAGCCCAGAGCTTGCCGTACGTGCCAGCAGGCCGTCTAGCTATGCATCAGATACAACCATCAATGCCGTCCTAGACCAAGTCAACAGCCGCCACTGGTTGAAATCGGCTAAATATTCGCCCGACCTAGCGCGTGCAGAATTAATTGGAAACCGGCCAGTTACCTTTCATGGTGTAGGTTTTCCCGACATACGTACCGATCGCAAACCCAAGCACTACTTTAATGCCGTGGACGCCGATCCGACTCGATGGAATCAGCTGGTAACTTGGCGGAATTCGAAAAGCAGCGGCGCGGCAGTTGAGGTGATTCCTCACGTACGCTGTATGGGACTGTCACCTCAAGCCGTGGCTCGACGAGCGGATAAATATGAGCATCTGATCAATGAGTTCAGTGTGAGGTACGGTGTTAGCGCGAATCTGGTGAAAGCTGTCGTCACTGAGGAATCCTGCTTTGATAGCAATGCGTTATCACACGTAGGTGCTCAGGGTTTGATGCAATTAATGCCTGATACCGCTACTTGGCTAAAGGTCAAAGATCCGGGAGACCCAAAAGACAATTTGCGTGGTGGAGTTCGCTATTTGGCCTCATTGTTAAAAGAATTCGAAACAGTTGAATTGGCACTAGCTGCGTACAACGCCGGACCCGGGAATGTCCGGCGCTACAAAGGGGTTCCTCCGTTCGCAGAAACAAAAGCCTATTTGCAAAAAGTTCAGTCAAATTATCGACGTTATTCTGCAGCCACACGCCTAGCAGATGGACACAACAGTTAAACAGCAATGTTGTGCAGTGGAACCTTCTAATTGTTAGAACGATTAGAAGCTCACACTACACCAGCCAGCTGCGTTAAAATACTGGGTGCCAGCGAAAACCCTATCCAAATCTCATGAATGCCTTGTCAATTGCCGGTCTTTCCAAGACCTACGGCGACTCAGTACATGCTCTGAAAGGCATTGATCTCTGTGTACCCGAAGGAGATTTTTTTGCGTTGTTGGGTCCCAATGGAGCAGGCAAATCCACGGCCATCGGAATCGTATCGTCACTGGTTAACAAAACTGCCGGTACGGTCAGGGTTTTTGATCATGATATTGATAGTGAGCCTGAAGCTGCGAAGGCAAGCATCGGCTTAGTTCCACAAGAGTTCAACTTCAATGTCTTTGAGCCAGTTCTTCCCACTCTATTAAACGTGGCCGGCTACAACGGAATCAATCGTACTGAAGCATTAAAGCGTGCTGAGTACTATCTCAAGAAGTTAGATTTGTGGGACAAGCGACACGCGCCTTCTCGCCAGCTGTCTGGAGGAATGAAGCGACGGCTCATGATTGCACGCGCCTTAATTCACGAACCGAGACTGTTAATTCTGGACGAACCAACAGCGGGTGTGGACTTGGAAATTAGACGATCGATGTGGGCTTTTCTCAAAGAGCTGAATGAACAGCATGGCACCACAATTATTCTGACAACCCATTATCTGGAAGAAGCAGAAGCGCTTTGTAGAAATGTCGCGATCATCGATGGAGGGCAGATCATAGAGCACGGAGCGGTGGCGCAGTTGCTGAGTCGCTCCATGCTTGAAACGTTTGTGCTGGATACTCTTGGACATCCAGATGCTCTGCCAGATTTGGCATCATTCACCGCTCGGTACCGTGATGGAAACAGGATTGAGGTCGATGTGCCTAAGGGACATACACTTAATGAGCTTTTCGAACAGCTTTCTCTGGCAGGAATTGAAGTGACAAGCTTACGCAATAAAACCAACCGACTGGAAGAGTTTTTCTTGAGACTGGTACATCGAAAAACGGAAGAATCTGTATGAGTGCTGATAAGCATCAGTTGGATTTATTGGCAATAAATCGTATCGCTTTCAGAACCATAGTTCGAAAGGAAATTCGTAGGTTCGCCCGTATCTGGGTGCAAACGATTGTTCCTCCCTCGATCAATGCGATTCTTTACATGTTGATTTTTGGCAGTCTAATTGGCGCAAAAATCAGTAATATGGGCGGCTTTCGCTATATCGACTTCATTGTTCCCGGCATTATCATGATGGCGGTCATTATTAATTCGTACTCAAATGTCGTCAGCTCATTTTTCAGTTCAAAGATGCAGAACTATATTGAAGAAATGCTGGTGTCACCTGTTAGCAATGTCACGATTGTGCTCGGATATGTAACCGGTGGGATGGCTCGCGGTTTGTTGGTTGGTTCTTTGGTTGCCATAGTTTCTCTGTTTTTCTCGGATGTTAGGCCTATGCATCCATTCATCACCATTGCAGTCGCAATTTTAACGTCTATGATGTTTTCTTTGGGCGGGTTAATCAACGCGGTCTTTGCAAAGTCTTTCGATGATATTTCCATCGTCCCTAATTTCATCTTAACGCCGCTGACGTACCTTGGTGGAGTCTTCTATTCAATCAGCATGCTACCGCCATTGTGGCAAACCGTCTCCATGTTCAATCCTATGTTGTACATGATTAATGGTTTTCGCTATGGCATCTTGGGTACAAGCGATATACCCATATGGACAAGTTTTCTAGTTATCCTTTTATTTATAGCGATCCTCGGGACTATCGCAATGACGCTGCTGAACCGTGGAGTTGGAATCAAGCAGTGATCCAACATGGGGTTCCAGGCTTGAGTTGTTTTGAATTCATTGAGTGAAATTTTCGTGTGTTCAAGTCGTTTGGACGTATCATTGCTTTGGCATCATCCGTGTAACGGCTAGCACTAGGGTTAACACTTCCGAGCAGAACGAATAACCAGGCCTGTACGTCTGGGCAATTAAAGGTTTTATAGGCATCATTTATGGCAATCGCTGAAAATACTCCAACGCTTACAATGGCTGATAAAGCCGACAGGCATCTGCTGTATCAAGCATCTGTACAAAACCCGGACTTTGAACTCGATTTTATCGACGATACGTTCAAAAAGCTCCGAGGGCGTAAGCCTAAAACCATGCGTGAAGATTTTGCTGGCACTGCAATCTCATCATGCCAGTTCGTTAAGCGTAGGCGGAGCAATACCGCAATAGCCGTGGATTTTGATTCTGAAGTCTTGGCTTGGAGTCGCAAGCACAACATAGCCAAGCTGACCGATGAGCAAAAACAACGCATTGAACTGATCGAAGACGATGTTTTGAACGTGACCACCGATAAGGTAGATGTGCTGCAAGCCTATAATTTCAGTTACTGGTTTTTTCAAGAAAGAGCGATTATGCTCGAGTACTTCAAGCGGACTCGGGAAGCACTGGTTGATGATGGTTTGCTTTTCCTAGACGTGTTTGGCGGCTCGGAATGCTATCAAACACAGAAGGAAAAAAGAAAGGTAGATGGTTTTAAATACATCTGGGAGCAGGCAGAATTCAACGCGATAACTAACGAATTAAAGTGCCACATACATTTTCACTTCCCGGATAAATCCAAAATTAAAAAGGCATTTTCTTACACTTGGCGTGTTTGGGGAGCTCGTGAATTACGTGAAATACTGGCAGAGGCAGGCTATAGCGAGAGTATGGTCTATCGTCAAAAATTCGATCCTAAAACTGACGAAGCTCTTGATGAGTATATTGCTACAGACGATGCTGAGGATTATGCGTGTTGGCTTGGATATATCATAGCGAAGCCGTAAGCCGTAAGCCGTAAGCCGTAAGCCGTAAGCCGTAAGCCGTATAAAGGGGGGTAGTGCGGTTGGCCCAGCTTGAGCGTCTACTGCAAGAATACTAGGGCAATATGAGTTCCGCCCTGCGAACGGTGGTTGGGAATCAACTGGCCACCGTAAGCGCCCATGAGTTGTTGAACGGCTGCCAATCCCATTCCGCTCCCCTGAGTCTGGCTATCGGCACGGACACCCCGTTGGGAAAGTTGGCTTAAATCGATATCTGGGAATCCTGGCCCGTCGTCTTCGAAAATCAGCGTGTTGGATTCAATATCCGTAAAGACCCAAATTGTCTGACTACCGTACTTACACGCGTTTTCAAGGATGTTTCCTACTACTTCAAAAAGATCAGCTTCATCCATTCGAACAGTGAATTCTGCGTTAACACCTTCAAGGTTGAATTGTACCGCGCGAGATTCATACAGCTTGTTGAGCGTTGAACAGGTCCTTTCGATTACCGGAAGCACATTGATTACCGGTGCCAGGTACCTAGGACTTCGAATAGTTACGCGTTGAGTATGCCGTTCAATCGATTGGCGCATGAGGCGGGTCTGTTCCAGTATCGTGTCACGCTCGGCTTGATCGGGTTTGCCAAGATTCTGTAGCACAGACAGAGGTGTTTTCAGACTGTGGGCTAAATCATCCAGCAAATGTCGGTATTGAGAATGCCTTTCTCGTTCAGCACCTAACAAGGCATTGAGGCCCATAGTCAACGACCTGAGCTCCGCCGGGACATGTTCGCTGAGTGAGTCTCGGTATCCTCGTTCTATATCAGCTACCTCTTCGCCAATATTGTGTAATGGCTTTAGTGTATATCTTAGCACTACCAGCTGTACAACAAGCAGAGCAATAGCAGAGCCCAGCAGTGACGCCCATAAAGTTTGATCGAACCGTTTTAGTTGTCTGGCTAATGAATCCGCCTCGCTGACAACGTGCACGATAAACGGAAATTCCTCGCCGTTCGCAAACTCCCATGCAGTGGCTAATTGCAATCGGTGCAGTGGGCTAGTGCCATTGTTTTCTGCGGTTTCGAATAACCAATCCCCGATAGGTCGAACTGTGATATTGGGTATCCAGCTGGTTGTTGATGTGCTTTGCCATAGTTTTCTGCCATCACTACCGACTAGTTCAGCGTATAGGCCAGCAGTGCTCTGGCTCAGCATGGGGTCGGGTAGGGCGAGAGTATTAACGCTTAGTGTGGCATCGTTGTCTATGTCGGTAGCGCCAAGAATGCCGTAGATAAGGCCCTGTAATCGATCCAGTCTTGCAGTTTCTGCACGCTGATGAACAGAGTAAGAGACCGATAATCCCACCAAGATGACGAAAACGGTGAGTACAATACTAGTACCAACAACAAGCCGCGATGTTATAGAGCGCATCGTTGTTACGCGCTTGATGTTGTATCGCTGTCGCTCAGCCGAGTCAGTGATAATCGATAGCCACGACCACGTAATGTTTCTATTGGTTTCAACGTTTTGTCTGCATCCAGCTTTTGACGTAATCGCCTGATAAAAACTTCAAGTACATTGGGATCACGATCGGTGGCCTCGTCGTATAGATGATCCAGTAAGGTAGATTTGCTGATCACTTTTCCTCCCTGAGTTGCTAAATAGAGGAGTACTCTGTACTCGAAAGCTGTTAGCTCGATGGATTTACCGTCGACGCTGACCTGCTGAGCGCGAGTATCTATATTCATACGTTCGAAATGTAAAACCGACTCAGTCCAACCGCCGGTTCGACGAAGTAGCGCTCGCATCCGAGCCTGTAATTCCTCAAGATGAAAGGGCTTAGTTAGGTAGTCATCTGCGCCAGCTTCTAGTCCATCGACTTTGTCTTGCCATCGGTCGCGCGCTGTTAAAACAAGTACTGGATAGGATTTATCTTGTTTTCGTAGCGACCGGATTATCGACAGCCCGTCTTTTCCTGGTAGGCCAAGGTCTACGATTGCAATATCTAAAGGCATGTTTGTCGCTAGGTATAAACCCTCGTCTCCATCTCCCGTTTCATCAATAGCAAAACCTTGATCTCGTAAGGCTGCAACCAATTGAGCGCGGAGTGTCTCGTCATCTTCAATAATCAAAGCGCGCATACTTAAGGGGCTCTTTTGATGGTGAATACCCGTACTCGGCCGTTTGATAATAGTTTTACGGCGAATTGAGTATTTCCGGCTGAATCTGTTGTTGTCGTAACACCCAGTACTTTGCCGCCTCCACCGTTTTGTTCTTTAGCAATTTCGATGGCATGTGCGCGATCGATAGCATTGGTTGCCATTGCCTGTGGCACGAATATCAGACCAGAGACAATGCATATCAACACCACACGACATGACACAGCAAAGAGTCGATGAATACGCGCCGTGAAAAAACACCAAAGCGTGTTGCTTAAACGATGTGGATGCGAAGAAACGGTCATGTGGTATTACCTGCGAGCGGGGGCAACTGTAACCTGCAGCTCTAATTGTTTGCCAGGGTCACGTGGAAGTTGAGTAACGAACTTGCGTCCTTTATAAAGATAGGTAACATTGTAGTGCTGCAATTGACTCTCAGTGCGAGACTCTACAGTTCGGTTGCAGCGTTGCACATCTCGAGTTTCATAGATAGGTGTTGAGTGTGCCTGTTCAGTATTTCGATAGCGACCATTTCGAGAACTTCGGTGGTTCGACTCATTGCCGATGGCACTGCCAATGATCGCACCTGCAACAGTGGCACCTGTTCGTGATCGGTTACTGTGACTGCGACCCAGTTGGTTGCCGATGACGCCACCAATTAATCCGCCAACGATAGCGTTACCGGCAGAATTACGGTTGGGGCGTCGATTACCTGATTGGGTGGTTCTCTCATAGCCCACTATGTAGCGTTCTTGTTCGGTCCAGCATTGCTGCCGAGGTTCTCTAGTTCTGATTTCCTGGTAAACAGGCTGAACGTTAAGCACCTTGGCGTATTCAGTGAATCGTTCTGTTGGAACACGATTGTTGCCGGCCATGGCTGCTGTTGAAAAAATGCTCAGCGTCGCTGCAATGAGGGTACAGCTCAAAAATCTGTGTTGCGAGTATGTGTGCTTCATGGGAATTTCTCTGTAGCTTAGCGTGATGGGTGTGTCACCCTGGCAAACACATTAAGCCGCACGCCCTGAACATTGACTGAATAGCGGCAATCAATGCTAAATGACCTGCTCTTGCTTAAAAAAATGCAGATTAATTCACACTTGGGTTCCGCGGCGTGTCTCCCTTAGGATTATTGAGGACTCACGTCGGCGTCGGCGCTGTCAGTTTCATCGCTTTCGGTGAGCAAAGTATCATCTAAAGGCAAAATGCGAGTCAAAATGCCAAACCGAGGATTGTCTATATAGTGTAATTCTCGACTGCGCATTTTGCGGCTTTGAGCCAGCCGAAACCCTTGACCAGTCTCTGCATCAGTGAAAACCAGTAATGTTTCCATATGCAAAAAACGACCAAGCCGAACCTTGATTGTGCCGTTGATAGTGAATGATGGGGTTTCACGCGGCCACTCTTCGGTTGGGATTAACGATACGGGTATGAATTCACCATAGTTTTCCAGGTTGTCTGGAAGGTACACAGTAGCCGGGTCTCCTGCATTGATAAGAACAGCGATAGCGGACTCGTCGTCCAGTCCAGGCTGACGCCAAGCCATGTGCTGAAATACCCGATAGCGGCCAGAAGATACCATAGCACTCGCATTTTCGGACAAGCTAAGCCCTTCTTCGATGGACAGGAAACCGGCGGTAGCCGCCGCTTCTGTATTGAGTAGAATACTCTCGCCAATATTGGGATAGTACAGTCCACCGGCACTTAGCTTGCTACTCGCTCTGGTCTCGAATATAACCAGCTCTATAAGATAGTCTTTCGCGTGAACAGGAATAGAGCCCAGCAGGGTGGTGATGAGCAGCAAACAAGGACTTATAAGGCTAAACGAAAATGAATTCATAGGCTTCTCACGTAATTTCAGGCAGCTTTCGATGGTGTCAGGGAATCCAGCAGTTGATCGGTAAACTCTTGTGCCTCGCTAGATTCTGCAAACGATTTGATCATACGCAGCGTTTGCTTACCATCGAAGCGATAAATATCATTGTGGCGTTGCAGCATTTGAATCAACTTCATTGGATCTATCTTGGGGTCAGTATCGAAGATGATGCGCCCCCCGCCTGGGTTTAATTCCAAACGCTCGATGCCAAGCTGCTCACACCGATGGCGCAATCGCATAACATCAAACAAGCGATCGGTTTGAGTCGGCAACAGCCCAAAGCGGTCTATGAGTTCGATTTTCAAGTCGCGCAAGGCCTCGTTGTCTACAGCGTGAGAAATTCTTTTATACAGAATGAGTCGCTGATGAACATCTGGAACGTAATCCTCCGGCAACAGAGCCGGCACACCCAGATCCACTTCCGTACCATGGGCAAGGGGTTTGTCATAGTCTGGAAGCTTGCCTTCTTTTAGCGCTTTAACAGCTCTAGTGAGCAACTCGCTATACAGGGTAAATCCGATTTCCTGAATCTGTCCGCTTTGGCCTTCACCTAGCAATTCACCTGCACCTCGAATTTCTAAATCGTGTGTTGCCAACGTGAAGCCGACGCCCAAGTCTTCTAATGATTCGATCGCCTGTAGTCGTTTTTCTGCATCAGAAGTCATTGAACCTTTTGGTGGCGTCAGCAGGTACGCGTAGGCACGATGATGTGAACGGCCAACTCGACCACGTAGTTGGTGTAACTGCGCCAGACCGAGTTTGTCTGCTCTGTTAATGAGTATGGTGTTGGCGCTAGGAATATCGATACCACTCTCAATGATCGTTGTACTAACAAGAATATTGAATCGCTGGTGGTAGAAATCGTTCATGACCTGCTCAAGGTCAGATTCACGCATTTGGCCGTGAGCAAAATTTATCCGAGCACCGGGTACGATGCGTTCAAGGTCCTGCACTATGCGTTCTATAGTTCGCACTTCGTTGTGCAGAAAATAGATTTGTCCGCCTCGTGCCAATTCTCGTTCGCAAGCTTCCTTAATTTGTACATCTGACCACTCTCCCACAAACGTTTTTATGGCGTGCCTGTGTAGTGGTGGAGTCGCGATAATAGATAGATCCCTCATGCCGGCGAGACCCATATTCAACGTTCTAGGTATTGGGGTGGCAGTAAGAGTGACTATATCAACCTCAGAACGTAGGGCTTTCATGTGTTCTTTGTGCCGGACACCAAAGCGGTGCTCTTCATCAATAATGACAAGGCCCAGATTGTTATATTTAATGTCTTTACTCAATAACTTATGAGTGCCGATGACAATATCAATGCCACCTGAGGCTAACCTGGCAAGAATGCCTTTTTGTTCCTTGGCAGTTTCGAATCGTGACAGTGATTCAATCTGTACTGGCCAATCAGCAAATCGATCCATAAAATTCTGATGATGCTGTCGAGCTAGTAGGGTGGTTGGTACGAGTACCGCGACTTGCTTTCCGGCATCAACAGCTACAAAGGCTGCGCGCATGGCCACTTCGGTTTTGCCGAAGCCTACATCGCCACAAACCACTCGATCTGTAGGTTGCGTAGATCGCAGGTCCTTTACTACGGCTTCGATGGCTGATAACTGATCAGGTGTTTCCTCAAACGGAAATGCTTCACTGAACACAGTGTAGTTGTCCGAGTTTTCTGGAAACGCGAACCCTTTGCGCGCCGCTCGTCTGGCGTGAATTTCAAGAAGCTCCGCGGCCACGTCGTAGGCCTTTTCAGCGGCCTTGCGTCTGACCTTTTGCCAGGTGTCGGTGCCCAGCTTATGTAATGGTGCGCTCTCTTCGCTAGCACCTGCATATCGACTGATAAGGTGCAGAGACGACACAGGAACGTAGAGTTTGTCATCACCTGCGTATTGAATGGTTAAATATTCATTCTTTACATTGCCGAGTTCTAGCGATGTCAGTCCCTGATAGCGTCCTACGCCATGATCAATGTGTACGACAGGTGCCCCCATGCTTAGGTCTGTCAGATTGGCGATAATGGCTTCGGAGTCGCGCGTGGGCTTACGGCGTTCACGACGTTTAATTTTGCCAGAACCGAGTTGACTCTCGGTAACCATGGCAATCTTGGCTTCAGGCAAATGCAAACCGCGATCAAGTGGGGCGGTTGTCAGGCAAAGGTCTCGGTCGCTATCCAGAAACCCCTGCCAATTTTCAACTGTTTCTGGTGTTAGCCGATTGCCAACCAGTTGATCGAGTAGAGCCTCTCTTCTACCAGTCGATTCGGCGACAAACAGAACTCGGCCAGGAAATTTACCGAGAAAATCCTGAACCGAACCCATAGGGCGTTCACCTCGGGGATCCAATGGATAAAGCCCGGGTGCTTCTGTGGCCAAGTTCAAACCGGTTTTACCTGGTTTTTCTATTTCGAATCGTTGCGTTCGATGCGTGCTTCTGTCAACGAGTACGGCTTCAACTTCCTTTGCCGTCAAATAGAGCTGTTCTGGAGGCAAAATAGGACGCTCGATGTCATGTCTTCGTTGTTCGAAGCGGTCCGTGGTGTTGGCTTCAAATTGTGTGAAGGCTTGGTGTGCACCATCAACCAGAACGAAGCTTGCGTTGTTGGGTAAATATTCAAACAAGTGCGACGTTTCATCGAAGAATAGAGGCATGTAATATTCAATGCCCGAAGGCGCACGGCCCTCACTCACGGCTGCATAAATTGGTGTGTTCTTGCTTTCGGCAGCAAAGCTGTTGCGATACTGCTTTCGGAATAGGGCAATGCCGGTTTCGTTTAACGGAAATTCGTGTGCAGGCAAAAGTTCAATGTAAGTGGCTTTTTTCAGTCCACGCTGTGTGTCTACATCGAAGCTGCGAATGGTCTCTATTTCGTCGTCGAAAAATTCAACCCGATAGGGTGAGCTGCTGCTCATTGGGAATAGGTCGAGAATGGAGCCTCTAACAGCGAATTCGCCGTGCTGTTCCACTTGAGTAACCAGACGATAACCAGCGTCTACCAGCCTGCCGCGAAACTCATCCAACGCAACGGTATCGCCTTGGTTGATGATTAACGCATGTTGATCCAGAAACGCTCGTGGCGGTAAGCGCTGCATTAACGCCGCTGCCGTCAGAAGCAAAACCCCGTTGCTGGTGTCGGAAAGGTTGTACAGCGTACGAATACGCTGGGAAATAATATCCTGGTGTGGGGAGACACGGTCGTAGGTTAGCGTTTCCCAATCACTGAGCACATTGACAGGGACGTCAGGCCCTGCGAAAAATCGCAGTTCTACGTCCAGTTGAAGTAGTTCTGTCGTGCTAGGGGCGACCACGACCAGCAGACTGTCGCGATTGGCAGCCAGCTCCGCAATGGCCAGCGATTCGGAAGCACCGTACAGTTTGCCCCATTTGGGACGCGATGCGGCGACATCAGGCAACAGCATAGGGACTGAACTCTGGCAAGTAATGGGGAACTCTACCCGCAGACACGTTATTCAAGCGTTGGAGCTCGAACGATCGTATCGTACTGGGCTGAGCGTTGGATTAGATTAGAGTAGAATTGTCCCATATTTCCTGATGGTGCGAAGCTATATGCTCTTTTGAGCTCACCGCTTCATAGTAATTAACTACACTATTCGGCAATTCCCCGAACTCTATCTACCGTAGCGGCTCTACAGGTCTATGTTTCAACCATATGAATTATTCGTAGGCCTGCGCTATACACGGGCAAAACGGCGTAACCACTTCATTTCCTTCATCTCTTTGGTTTCAATACTAGGGATTATGCTGGGCGTTACTGCATTGATTACCGTCACATCGGTCATGAACGGCTTCGAAAAGGAGATGCGTGAAAGAATAGTGGGTGCTTCCTCCCATGCCACAGTGACGGGCTTGGGAGAACCGCTCGAAGACTGGCAATCGGTCGTTAAAATTGCGAATTTACACCCGGAAGTCAGTGGTGCCGCCCCCTATGTTGAGGGGCAAGTCATGCTCGTGCACGCGGGTCGCTCCACAGGTGCGTTGATCCGTGGTGTTCTGCCAGCTGAGGAAAGCAAGGTATCTGAGTTAAATGAGACCTTAGAGCAGACAGAATCGTTGGAAATTGCCCTGCGAAAGGGCGAGTTCGGCATTGTGCTGGGTGCCGATCTAGCGAATTACTTAGGTGCAATTGCCGGTGACAAAATCATGGTCATCACACCTGAGGCCAGTGTCACTCCGATGGGTTTCGTACCGCGAGTCAAACGATTCACAGTCACTGGTGTTTTTCGCTTTGGCATGTACCAGTTTGATCGCAATTTGGCCATTATGCATGCCTCTGACAGTGCTCGATTATTCAAGATGGGAGACGGTTTTTCTGGTGTACGTTTAAAGCTTACCGACACAGGTAGAGCACGCATCGTGGCCAGAGAGTTAGCTCGCGAATTTGGCTTCGATAAACTTGTCAGCGACTGGACACAGCAAAATGCCAATTATTTCCTCGCAGTGAAAATGGAAAAGACAATGATGTTTATCATCCTGTCCATGATCGTGGCAGTAGCTGCGTTCAATATTATTTCCACCTTGGTCATGCTGGTCCAGGACAAGCAAGCCGATATTGCAATTTTACGAACACAGGGTGCATCGCCTGGCAGCATTCTCTCAATATTTGTCGTACAGGGGGTTTTGATAGGGGTGCTGGGCACTGTTGCTGGTCTTATTGGCGGTATTGCCTTGGCGAGTAACATCGATGTGGTCGTGCCGTTTATAGAAAACTTCACTGGTCCTGTACTAAACCCTGAGGTCTACTACATCGATGAAATGCCGTCTGATTTGCGGATGAATGATGTCATCAAAGTGGGCATCATGTCCTTTTGCTTGTCACTGCTGGCAACTATCTATCCAGCTTGGCGAGCGTCGCGAGTTGATCCTGCATCGGCACTGGCCTATGAATAACACCGTTGCGAATCCTTTAGCCGTAAAACTGTTAGGAAGTTCCGATGAGTGACAACATCGTATTAAAGGCTGCGCACTTGAGCCGCAGCTACACACAGGGGGACCTGTCGGTTGATGTGCTCAGTGATGTGAACCTCGAGGTCGCTGGTGGCGAGCGTATAGCCATAATTGGCAGTTCTGGTAGTGGTAAGAGTACTCTGCTGCACCTGCTTGGAGGTCTTGATACACCAAGCTCTGGCTCGGTAACGGTCGATGGGCAGAATTTTGCCAATTTGAGCCAATCAAAACGAGGAAAACTACGTAACAAGCATGTCGGCTTTGTTTATCAGTTCCATCATCTGCTTCCAGAATTTAGTGCAGTGGAAAACGTCAGCATGCCACTGTTGATTCGGGGGGAGTCAAAATCTCGGGCGGCTGATGCAGCCAGCGAGCTGCTGATCCGTGTTGGCCTGGGAGAGAGGCTGCGACACAAACCGTCCGAATTGTCCGGTGGCGAGCGTCAACGCGCGGCTATTGCACGCGCGCTAGTCAATCGGCCGAAGGTCGTTCTGGCCGATGAACCTACTGGAAATCTGGATGAAGCTACAGCCGACAGGGTCTACGAACTTATGTTAGAGCTGAATCAGGAGTTGGGTACCAGTTTTCTGGTCGTTACTCATGATACTCGCTTAGCAGCCCGTATGGACAGGATACTGCAGCTGACTCGTGGCGAATTACACCCCGCAAATGCTGAATAGGGCCGTTGATTATACCGGGGATCGTCTGCGACGCCTACGCAGTCGCCATCGACGAACCGCATGAATTCGCCACAGTAGCAGCGTTAAGGAAAACCCGAAAACAGCGGACACACAGGCACAGAAAAATAGTCCCGTGAGTACAGTTGGCCAGGCGTGTCCAACCCCAGATAAAAGACTTTGGGTTGAAAATTCCAAAGGCTCGGCGAAAACGGGTTTGCCCAGAATCATTGACCCGCTTCGCCACGCTGCATAGAATAGTGGTGCAACGGTCAAAGGATTGGTGAACCACACCATGACCACGGAGACAGGCACATGGACGCGCAACACAGCAGAGAGCACTGCTGCCACCAGCATTTGCATCGGCAGTGGCATCCAGCTAATAAACAGCCCCACCGCAACGCCGCCAGCAACAGATCGGCGATTAAGATGCCAGACCATCGGCTGGGCGATAGTATCTCTAATCCAACGCCGCAAGACGTTAGGTTCTCTGTCTGCACCGCCAATCTGGTGATACAGCTTGCGTCTGAGAGTGGACGCGTCGGGCAAGTGTTTTTTAAGCCTCTTACCGCTCATGGTTATTACATAGATGGGAAAAATCGGAAGCCACTACACAATAACGTCGTAGCCCGCATTTTATTGAATTATTCGCTGCGAAATGATGAACGTTACTCGGCGCGGTAGTCCCATTATGAGGTCATTTATACTTTATTGGCTACTTTGGCTTGTTTTCATCCTCAGCCTGCCATTTTTACCCTCACTCGCTTTAGGTGTATCCATCAGTTTTTTGATGCTTGTATTTGCCTATTTTTGGGCACCAATACGACCTATGGCTTTGGGTTACCTCTGCGCCGTCGGTATGCTTGCTTGGGCGTTACATCATCTGGAGTCAAGACAGCTACACAGCACACAAATATCGACGGACATTCGTGTGCAGATCAGGGTCGTAAGCGTGCCGCAGAATCATAGCTATGGACAGCGTTTTACCGCTAACGTTCTAGGTTGCGTATCGTGTCCTTCATCGTTTGGGCCCAAAACCCTAAAACTTAGCTGGTATGGCAGAACTCGGCAGGTTCGTGCTGGAGAAACTTGGGAAGTGTCCGTTCGGCTTAAGCCGATTCGTGGTCTTCGCAATGCGGGTAGTTTTGATAGCGCCAAGTGGGCGATGTACAAAGGCTTTGATGCTCGTGGCTACATCAGGTCCAAGCCTGCAGCGCATCGTTTGACGTTGGCACCCTTCAGCACCGTATCTATCCGCGAATCCCTGTCTGAGCAGTTGTTGAGGTTGCCGTCAGCGAACGAGACCGCGGGGCTGGTACAAGCGTTAGTTCTGGGAGTCAAACACGGCATCGATCAACAGACTTGGTCGGTTCTTCGACAAACTGGTACTTCGCATCTGGTGGCAATTTCAGGTTTGCATATTAGCTTACTGGCAGGGTGGGCGTATTTTCTAGCCCGACATTCGCTACCACGTGCTCTAGCATTTCTAACCCGCTTCTGGCCAGCCGCCGCGTTAATCGAATCGACGCCTTTATCCCTGCTGATTAGCGTCCTGTGTGCCTGGGTGTATGCGGTCATGGCAGGCTTTGAGTTACCTGTGCAGCGTGCATTGGTCATGTTGCTGGTTTGGGCGGTGTCTGCATGGCGGTTGCGGCATCTTGCGCCTGCCTGGGGTTTAGCATTGGCTGTTCTCGTGGTCCTTGGCACCAACGTACTCAGCATTTTATCGCCTGGGTTTTGGCTCTCGTTTGGCACGGTGGCCTTGCTGTTCTATTTGCATAGAGGCCGAATGCTGCAAGAACCACAGATCAATCCGGCATCCGAAAAACGTCGTGTTAACGGGTGGAGTGGTTGGCGGCTAAAGTCGATTCTTCAATCACATGTCATTCTTGGAGTTGCGCTGATTCCTGTCTCTGCTTGGTTTTTTCAAGCAGGGTCTTTAGTAGCACCGCTGGCGAATCTTCTAGCAGTGCCATGCGTCGGAATGGTTGTCGTGCCGTTGAGTTTTTTGTCAGTACTGTTTAGTGGCTGGTGGGTTGGGTTTGCTGACCTAGCCCTGACTTTGTCTCAGTTGGTCTTGGACATTCTGTTGCGATACCTAACCTGGTTGTCTAGTTGGGACGAGTCGGCGATCGCCTTGACAGTTCCTGGTGGGGCGGCGATGTTTTTTTGCCTGGTAGGCATAGTGGTTCTGTTGGCGCCCAAAGGAACAGGTTTGAAATGGTATGCAATACCGCTATTTGCCCCCGCCTTGTTATTCAACACAGCACCTTCTCGAATTCAAGGGTTTGAGGTGCATGTACTGGACGTGGGGCAAGGCCTTGCGTCTCTGGTTATGACAGGTTCATCGACAACGCTATTTGATACCGGAGGTAAGGTGTCGCCAACGCTGAGCATGTTTGAGTCGGTTGTTGTACCTTATTTACATGCCCAAGGTCGCCGAAAAATTGACAGGCTTGTGCTTTCTCATAGTGATGAGGATCACATATTCGGGTTAAACGACTTTATCAACCGTTTTCCGAATGCCAGCATCACAGTTGGGGGGGATCTACAGAATGCCGACAAGGAAGCAGAGAGCACGGTCGGGGACCCGGTCAGGAAACCCTGTCTTGCAGGGCAAAGTTGGCAGCAAGATGGCGTTAATTTCAGTTTTCTGCACCCTGCGGCACAAGACAGAGATGGCGATAACGATAGTTCCTGCGTCTTGCTGGTTCAGCATGGAGCTTCTCGCGCAATGATCACAGGCGACATTGAGCGGGCAGGTGAATCTAAATTAGCCTACCGCCTATTGATGGCCACTGCAAAAAATTCACCAAACACAATACCTATTGATAAGGCGACGTTTCCGATCAATCTGTTGGTCGCTCCTCATCATGGCAGTAATTCCTCGTCAGGCAGCGTGCTGCTCTCGCGACTGAGGCCGGACAATGTGGTTTTTTCTGCAGGATTTCTTAACCGATATGGATTTCCTCACGACGATGTACAATTGCGCTATAAACTAATGGGTACAAAGCAATACATTACTGGTACGCACGGCGCGGTGGCCTTCTCATTTGGTCCTACTGGCTTGCTAGTGCCTCCTGTAACCTGGTTGCAAACACGCCGTCGCTTCTGGCACGGGTTCGTTAATCCGGCTTGTTCAGAACAGTTTTCTGATCAGCCTCATGTATTTCGACAGCTTTTGTTGGCGCAAAAAGGACAAACACTGTGTGGGAAATAGTAACTGCTGGTGGCTGGTTGATGCTGCCTATCGTAGCGTGTTCAATCGTGGCTCTCGCTATTGTTGGAGAGCGTTTTTTTACCTTGCAAGCCGAGCGTGTGCTGCCCACGAATCTTGTGGCGGATGTTTGGCGCATGGCAAGTTCTCGGCAACTCACTGAAGATAAGGTTAGAGATATTCAGCAGGGCTCTCCTTTGGGAAGAGTATTGGCGGCGGGTTTGTATAATCGTGCTCAGGATAGGGAAATCATGAAAGCCTCCATAGAGGAGGTTGGTGGGCATGTGACGCACGAGTTGGGCCGTTATTTAAACGCCTTGGGCACCATTGCGGCGGTCACTCCACTACTCGGATTACTCGGCACCGTCATCGGTATGATTAGCGTATTCACTAATATAACGACTGTTGGTGTTGGAAATCCGGCGCAACTAGCCGGTGGTATCTCGCAAGCCCTGATCACTACCGCAGGCGGTTTGATGGTCGCCATACCCTCTCTCATGTTTCATCGCTATTTCCGCGGAAAAGTCGATGGACTTGTAGTGGATATGGAAAAAGAATCTTTGAAGCTTGTCGATGTTTTGCAGAAACGCCAATCACAGACCCGTGTGGCCCAACAATGAAGTTCCAGCGAGAGGTTCGTGAGGAGCTCGAACTGAATTTGACACCATTGATTGATGTCGTTTTTTTATTGTTGATATTTTTCATGGTGTCCACCACTTTTCAGAAAGAATCTGAAATTTCATTGCAATTACCTCGTGCCACAGATTCTGAAGTACAAGCGCCAACTGATCGTATTGAAATTATTATCAACGCAGCAGGGCGTTACTACATCAACGATCAAGAACTATTGAAGGCAGATGTGGCTAGTTTGCAGAATGCGTTATACAAGGTTTCAGGTGGAAAGCGGGACATACCACTTACCATTCGAGCCGATGCGCAAACACCTCATCAGGCCGTTGTCACAGCCATGGATGCGGCAGGCCAGCTCGGCATGCTCAAAATGTCGATAGCGACCTCCCGAAGAGCCGAATAGACTCCATCTGATGTCACAAAAAAATACGGCCAACGGAACTGAGTCTGGGACTGAATCGGGGGCAGGGACTGTATCTGCTTCCAGATCGTCCAACTCTCCCGCCATTGCCTCTCACAAGGTTAGTGATGGCTCGCAGGGTCACGTCGCCGCGGGCAAAGATACCTATCGTCGGCTTTTAAGCTATGTAAGACCCTACCCTCGGCAATTCACCATTGCTGTGTTGGGCATGATTGGTTATGCCATAACGGATACCGCATTTGCTGCTTTGATGAAGCCTATGCTAGATGGCAGTTTTGTTGAACAAGATCGCAGCGCTATCCTGTTCGTACCGCTCATGATCATTGGGATTTTTGTATTGCGTGGCGTCGCAGGCTTTGCTTCAACCTACTATATCTCGTGGATAGGATGGCGCGTTATCAAGCAATTGCGCGGAGAGATTTTTAGCAAGTACCTGACTTTGCCGACTTCTTTCTATGATAGGGCTTCATCGGGTGAGCTTATTTCGCGAATCACCTTTAATAGCCAAATGGTTGCAAATGCTGCCAGTAGTTCACTCACCGTCATTGTTCGTGACACGCTAACCGCTATCGGCTTGTTCGGTTTGATGTTCTATCAAAGTTGGCAGCTGTC
>JBLHWG010000031.1:0-25415 GCA_047629055.1 Halioglobus sp. | reverse complement strand
ACGTAACCAGTTCTACAATCATATCGTCGGATCAATACTGCCTTTGTCCTGGTTTGCGCCTCGATCACCGCGACCAGCAGAGCTGTCAAAAGCTGATTCTCCGGTAAAGCTGCAAATTGTCAGTCATTGCTGGAACTACTCTCATTTATCCTTGTTTCAGCTCAGTTCGTTGGTCAACTATCCTCCCGAAAATTGTGAGCTGACGTACACCTTGTTTCATGCTGAAGAAGACATGGGCATGCGGGAGCTGATCAGTCGTTTTTCTGATATGCAGGTTCCTAACATCACTTGGGATTGGCAAGTGTTACCTAAAGCGGAACTGTTTCGCCGTGCAATAGGCCGGCATCGTGCCGCACTGACAAGTACCGCAGACTGGATATGGTTTACAGACTGTGACTTGATATTCCATGAAGGATGCCTGGACTCGCTTGTGACAGCCGTTAGTGGCAAGCAGACAGGCATGGTGTTTCCAGCTTATGAATGGATTACAGATTTACTGCCTCCTGAGCACGCGCTATTAAATCAAAGTATGAGCAATACCGGAACCATTGATATCGACCCTGAGCTTTTCCAGCGCAATACGATTAACAAAGCTAAAGGTGCTTTTCAGATCGTGCATGGCGATGTTGCTCGCGCTGCGGGTTATTGCGGTTCTATCCCCCTATATCAGAGTCCATCGGAACAGTGGCGTAAGACCTATGAAGATACGGTTTTTCGACGGTTAATAGGGTACCAAGGTGAACCTGTAGAGATAAAAAATCTGTACCGAATACGACATGCGGAAAAAGGACGTTATGCCAAGGATTCACGACTTTCATATTTTCGTAAACGACTGCGAAAAGCCACCGATAATGTATCAAGCGAATGAGTGAGAGCAAACAGCAGGGGCGAGACCGGCGAGCCAAGCGCACGCCGTTGGAAGGTCTACGATGGTGGTGGAATACTCGCGTTCGATCCTTGTGGACAGTCCAACTTCCAGCACTGTGGAACAGACGTTCAAACGCTGCGCCGACATTTGCGTTTAAACAATCAGGTACTGAGATTGGGGACACTCGGGAAGAAGGTATAACCGCAATATTGACGGTCTATAAACGTGGCGAGTACCTATCAGCGCAAATAGATGCGCTACGAAAACAGACTATTGCGCCTACTGAAATTTGGGTCTGGTGCAATGATAGCGACGTGCCATTAAAAGATGTTTCCGAGCTTGTGGACAGAGTCATCGTTTCCAATTCAAACTGGAAATTCTGGGGACGCTTTGCCTTAGCTAATATGGTGCGGACTCCGTATATCTGTTTGTTTGACGATGACATTTTACCGCAAAATAACTGGTTGAAAAATTGTCTGGACACGTACGCAACAGGTCTCGATGGAATACTCGGTGGGTCGGGTGTTCTACTACCCGCTGAAGGTGGCTACTCATCCAAGAACAAGGTGGGGTGGAATGGTCATCATGTTGATGAAGCAACGCGCGTAGATCTGGTGGGGCACGCGTGGTTTTTCAAAAAAGAGCACCTTAGGTACATGTGGCAGGAGCAGCCTATGTCGTGGGAAAACGGTGAGGATATTCATCTGAGCTGTATGGCTTGGAAACATGCAGGAATTGGAACTTATGTTCCGCCACACCCAGCAAGTGATGAGTCCTTGTGGAGCTGTCGTCCTGATTTTGGAAAGCGCGTAGGGCGTACAAGTGGTGCGACGTTTAAATCAGCAGGGCACCACAATGTCCGCGATGAGATGGTGAATACTTATCGTAAAACAGGTTGGCGCATCGTGGCTGATGAAAGCACAGCGAGTTAATCTTTTTATTTAATCTGTGGTACGCATCCTGCACACGCTTGCAGACACATTAATTTGCGTGCAGAAATGTCATTTCATTGTGACAATTATGCGACAACTTTGATTGATTTTCGAGTTCATAAGCATCAAGAATATTTTTTCTCACTCGGCAAATAATCGTCTCAACCACAGGATTCACCGATGAATAAATTAACCTTCATCATTACAGCCATAACATTGGCTTTATGTGAAAGCGTATCGACTGCAATTGCGGCAAAATATCAGGTAACGGTTACGAACCTGACGAGTGGGATTCACTTTACGCCGCTTATTGCCAGTGCACACGCTCCTACCGCTTCCATGCTTACATCTGGAAGCCCAGCTTCAGCAGAGCTGCAAGCATTTGCAGAAGGTGGCAATGTTGGTCCAATGGCGGAACTGCTTGAAAGCCTCGATGCTTCGGTGGCAACCGGTGATGTGCTGCTAGCTCCCGGTGCAACGGCGACACTCATGTTGAGTGATACAGGGAGTCAAGGCAATACGGTTTTATCGGTAGCAGGTATGTTACTACCTACAAATGATGGGTTTTTGGGTTTGAATTCTGTGCATTTACCCATGGCTTCAGGTTTGGCGAGCATGACATGGAATGCTAATGGTTACGATGCTGGTACAGAGGCCAATGATGAACTTGCGGGTAGTGGAGCACCTGGCGAAGCAGGTTTTCCGGCACCACCACCAGTTGTAGCCACTGGAGCCTGTGTTGGGGGACAAGGGAGTACCAACAATGGCAGAAGGGTTTGTTCATATTCACAGAAACGTTCTCGGCGATCTTGATGCTGAAGGCGGTTCTAGTGATATCAATGCAGCGGTTCACCGATTGTTAAATCCCGTGGCTCGCATCACTGTCACACGAATGGGTGCTGATAGTGGCGAAGGTCCTGAGGTAGTCAGCGGATTGAACGGGATTGCCTACTCGACTAGCAGTATTGAAATATTCTGGGATAGAGCATCACCCATGAATGCTCACGTAACAGCTTACGAGGTCTATCGAAATGGTGTTCTCGTTGATACGCTCGATGCACTTAGCTATTTTGATGAATCGCTTAATGCTGACACGGCCTATGAATATGAAGTTCGGGCAATGGATAGCAATGGGGCGCTGGGTGCTAGAGCAATGCTGAGAGTCAGTACTCGGTAATAAGTGCGATTCTCAGTCATTCAACACGTGAGTAAAGCTCTTTAGCCTAGTCTGTTTAGTAACGGGCTCGGCACCTAAAGTTTCAGTATTCTTAACAGAATTTCTAACTGTATTTCGGTTCTTTAGATTAGCTGTATAGCCATGCTAGGCACCTATTAATGTCCTCACTATTCTCACGGCTGTCAGGTTTGGCTCACCAGCGATCCTGGATATGGAACGCTGGTAGAGTTTACTTTGCCGGTGTCTGGTGACACCGGTTAGGGGCTTGGGCGGTAACAAACAGTGCTAGAGTTAGGCGCCAGTATCAGCAACGAAACCAGCAGCCTCAATTCCGGCAACGGCGCAAAGCTCATCATTGTCTGATGTATCGCCTGTAACACCTACTGCTCCGAGGAGTTCGCCGTCATTGTTGCGGACAAGCACCCCACCAGCTACTGGGACCAACGCACCGTCACACAGAGCATTGACGGATTGGATGAAAAAGGGTTCTTGCTTTGCACGATTGAATAGTGCGCGCGAACCCATACCAAGAGAGACGGCACCGAAGGCCTTTGCATGGGCTACTTTAGGTCGAAGCAGGCTGGTACCGTCCTGGCTTTCACTAGCCTTAATGGTTCCTGCATCGCCCAGCACCACAACTGCCATTGGCTTAAAGCCATTTTTGGCTTGAGCGGCCAAGGTGTTTTCGATGATTACTTTCGAGTCAGCTAGAGATAAGCTCATGGGTACTTATTTTCCGAAAAGTGAGTTAGAAAAATCGTGTGATGGGCAAGTGTAGTCGCCACTGTGATATGCACCGATAACGTGGGACTATTTTAGCATCAGAATGGTTCGAACCCAGATTCTCGTTTTGGGGATCACTGTTCAAATTCATGGCAAGTATCTGAGCAACGTGCATTGACTGTCTCCGGCTGGTAATCTACTGGCATCCTTGGCGCCATCTTGATGAGTACCAGCTTGAATCCCTACTATTTACTTCTCGGTAAACTTGAACGCTCAATGGCCCGTCGGCAAGGTAAGGGTTGGGGGGCTGGAAGTGTTCAGCACGAGCTAAATGCTGCAGGTTCATTGACTGGCAAGGCCGCGCTAAACCTGGCTATCGATGTTGGCGGTAATGTCGGAAATTACACCGCTGCCATTCGCACAGCACATCCCAATGCTGAGGTTCATATGTTTGAGCCGTCGCAAACCAATATCGACGCATTGGCAGCGCGTTTTGGTAGTGATGAGCGGGTAACAGTGCAACCGTTTGCGCTGGCATCCTCGGTCATGGAAGCCACGCTTTTCTCAGATAAACCCGGGTCTGGCCTAGGTAGCTTAACGAAACGAAGACTTGATCACCGAGGTAATGATTTTGATGTCAGTGAGTCAGTAAAAACCAAAGTGTTCGATCACTATTGGAAAGAGGTTTTGCGAAGCCGACCGATTGACCTACTCAAGCTTGATATTGAAGGGCATGAATTAGATGCACTTAATGGCAGTGTCGAGGCATTGGCACATACTCGCGTAGTTCAGTTTGAATTCGGTGGATGCAACATCGATACGAGAACCTTTTTTCAGGATTTTTGGTACTTTTTTAGAGAAAGAAATTTTGATTTGTATCGCATCACACCACGTGGTGTTGCCAAAATTGATAAGTATCGTGAGAGAGATGAATTTTTCAGCACGACTAATTATTTGGCTCTAGCGAAAGACAATTAGTGGGCTATAGGGGCCTTGCGTGGCTCACTAGGATGGCGGAGGCTGTGATTCACTGGTCTTGAAATACGCGAAAAGCATCAAGCCTATGAAAAATGCGAGTGCGGGAAACAGAACGAAATCCAGCACTCCAAGCAGAGATGATAAACCAACGGCTGCCAGCAATATAACGAGCAAGTTTGTAAAACAGCAAACGGCCGCGATGACCGCTCCAATTGTGCCCACTCTAAATAATCGCTTGTTTTGCATTTTGCTACTGTACTCTCAACTGGGTATCGGAGGAAGCCCTTGCCAATGATCGTAAGAAATTATCAGATAATACAAATATTATGACTACTGACTGTGAATGCATCGTCATAGGTGCAGGCGTTGTGGGTTTGGCAATAGCTGCCAATCTGGCTCAATCCGGACGGGAAGTCGTGATCCTTGATCGTGAAGCGAGCTACGGGTCTATCACTAGTGCAAGAAATTCCGAAGTCATTCACGCCGGAATTTATTATGCTGCCGGCAGCCTAAAGGCGCAGTTATGTGTGCAGGGCAAGCAGGCGCTCTATCGCTATTGTCAGGACAGGCATATTCGTCATGAGCGATGTGGAAAACTAATTGTTGCTACCAACGATTCGCAAGTGTCGGAACTTGCCTCGATTCGTAAGCACGCACAGGTCAATGGTGTGTCTGACATCACGCCATTGAGTCAGCAAGAAGCGGGCTCCCTGGAATCTAATCTTTCCTGTCTGGCGGCGTTGCATTCGCCATCAACTGGGATCATTGATAGCCACGGTTTGATGCTAAATTTACTAGGTGATGCACAAGCGCATGGTGCAGTTTTGGCATTGCATGCGCCTGTTGTAGGCATAGCACGTTTGCCACTGGGTGGTGGGTATGAGGTTTGTGTCTCTGGTGAAAATGGGATGAAGCTAACCAGCAGCTTGGTAATAAATGCGGCGGGCCATGGCGCTTGTGAGTTAGCAATGCAGCTCGAGGCCTTGCCCGAAGGGATGTGCCCAGAACCCGTACTGAGCAAAGGCAATTATTTTAGACTTCAAGGCAAAGCACCGTTCTCGCGGTTAATCTATCCTGTACCCGAGGCGGGTGGCTTAGGTGTTCACATCACAATTGATCTGGCGGGAGAGGCTCGATTTGGCCCAGATGTGGAACCTGTGATTTCAGAAGAATACTCCGTTGACCCGGCTCGTTCAGCCGGGTTTTACGCAGCAGTTCGTCAGTATTGGCCAGGATTACCAGATGATTCCCTGACGCCCGACTACGCCGGCATTAGGCCTAAAATTCGGTGGAAGAATTTGCTCTACAACGATTTTCTAATCACATCGGCTCGTGATCACGGTTTGTCCGGCTTGGTAAACTTATTTGGTATCGAGTCACCTGGGCTGACATCATGTTTAGCTATTGCCGAGCATGTGAGACTATCGTTGAAGCACTAGAACGCTATGCGCGAATAGGCTGATCTAATGCGCCACGAGATCTTCATTTCCTCGATCAAAGATGACCAGATGATCTAGTTGCAGCCGAATGCCGAATTGTTCCCCAACCTCATGGTTGTGATGGGAAGGTGCCAGGCATAACAGGCGCGTGTTGCCTGGCATTTTCAATGTGTATAGATGATCTGCACCTCGAAAGTCGCGCGCAACAACTGTCGCTTTATTAGGGCTGTTGTCGTCGTGCAGAATGTCATCGGGCCTCACTAATAGCTCGATGAGCGTACCCGGTGGCACATCGGCGCTAAGTTCTCCATGGATAATGCCCAATTCTGTTTGAATCACATTATCTTCTAAGGTATTGCCGCACAGGAAGACGCCTTCGCCAACAAAGTCAGCAACAAAGCGATCGGCTGGGGTGTGATAGAGGTTATAGGCGTTGTCCCACTGCCGTAGTTTTCCATTAGCCATGACGCCTATATGGTCGGCGATGGCAAAAGCTTCAAATTGATCGTGTGTGACCAGAATGGCGGTGATGCCGTCGCGCTTGAGTATTTCTCGGACCTCATGAGCCAATTGAACACGCCTCTCAGTGTCCTGACTACTGAATGGTTCATCGAGTAGCAGAACAGGTGGTCGAGGAGCCATGGCTCGTATCAGAGCAACACGTTGTTGCTGTCCTCCTGAAAGCTGGTGCGGGTAGCTATTAGCCAAGCTTTGCATGCCAACCAGATCAAGTAGTTCATCAACCCGCTGATCTATACCGTTTCGTGATTGATTACAGATGCCAAAACCGACGTTCTTTCGTACCGTCATGTGCGGGAACAACGCAAGATCCTGAAAAACCATTCCAACTCGGCGTTCTTCAGGTGTGGCTTGCTTGTCGATACTGGCAACGGTTTGCCCAGCAATTTTTAAGCATCCGTTAGAGAGTGCCTCGAATCCACCGATAGCGCGCAGGAGAGTGGTTTTGCCACATCCGCTGGGTCCCAGAAGACAGCCAATGTCTCCCGATGCCAGTGTGAATGACACATCATCGATGATGCGAGTACCATCGAGGTCAACGCCAATATATTCAAGTTCAAGCTGGTTGCTCATACGACGATGATACCCGATGCCTGTGGAGCTGCGCATACGTATCATTGTATTTGGTTTGATAAAACGAAAAGACCTTGCATGCAAAGTGATATTTCCAATGACCTTTTGACACCAGTACTACTGCAACGGGTCGCAGATATAGAAAAAACTTTGGCCCCGGACACGGCTGCTCATGCATTGATTGCACAGTGGCTGCGGCCTGTGTGCGCTGTGAGTCCCTACCTTGAAAAAGTGGCTAAACAATATCCCGAGGCCATTGACCATCTGATTCTCAATGGCGAATTGTCGGGCAGCTGTAAGCGGCCTTTACACAAGGAGTGGACAGATGAGCTACAAGTTGATCTGAATACAATGCTTGTCGAAAGCCAGCGGGTGACATTGGATGGTCGTGAGTTGGAAAGTCTGCAGCAACAGGTCCTGCGGCAATTTCGCCATAGAAAGATGTTCAGAATTCTATGGCGTGATTTGACTGCCGCCTCTACTGTGTACGACACCCTCCATGAGCTTTCGGTGCTGGCTGACGCCTGTGTCATCGTCGCCGATGAGTTGACGTACAGATCGTTGATAACGCGCTACGGCATCCCTAGAAATCCTGAGGGTAAAGAGCAACGATTGATTATTTTGGGTATGGGTAAACTGGGTGGATACGAGTTGAATGTGTCTTCCGATATTGATCTTATTTGTCTTTGGCCGGATGCTGGTAAAACTGACGGAGACACGACAGGGCGCCGGGTCGTGGATGCATCAGAGTTCTTTCGTCGCTCTGTTCAGCAATTTACCCGATTACTCAACAGTACGACCGTTGATGGTTTTGCATTCCGCGTGGATATACGACTGCGGCCGTATGGTGATAGCGGTCCGTTGGTCATGAACTTTGATGGGCTAGAAAATTACTATTTGACGCAAGCTCGAGATTGGGAACGCTACGCCATGATCAAAGCACGAGCTATTACTGGTGACGATGGGGAAATCGAAACTCTCATGGGATTGGTGACCCCGTTTGTTTACCGACGCTATCTTGATTACAACGCCTTTGACTCGCTTAGGGATTTAAAACGCAAGATTGCGTTGTCTGTCAATCAAAAAGGTTTGATTGACAACATCAAGCTGGGATCAGGCGGAATACGCGAAATTGAATTTATTGGTCAATCGTTTCAACTTGTCCGAGGTGGGCGTGACGAACGCTTACGGATGCGTTCCATTGTTCAAGTGCTGAAACAGTTGGCGAACGACTCGTTGTTGGCACAGATTGAAAGTGAATCGCTTCTTGAGGCCTATACCTACTTGCGTCGTGTTGAAAACGCGATTCAGATGATGCGTGACGAGCAGCGTCACAGCCTTCCAACAGATGACACAGACCAATTAAGATTGACGGCCATGCTCGATGAAACTGACTGGAGGAGTTTCCGTCGAACTCTGTCACACCATCAGAATACCGTTAGTCAGATCTTTACGGGATTGTTTGAAGTCGAGAGCGCGGCAGAGGACGCTAATGACATCGATTCGGATGACGCTGGTGGTGGGGAGTCAAAGTCGGATGTGTTGACTCAGATGAATGAGGCGTGGACAGTATTTTCGCTGGATGATATTGATGACGAATTACGAAGTCAGCGCTTGGAGTTCTTGGGTTTTGAGGCTAGTGATGAATTGCTCAGTGTCATTGCCACTATCAGCCGTGGCGCTTTCTATCAGCGTTTGACGAACGATAGTCAGAATCGCGTGGCTCGTATTGTGCCGTTAATAATGGCTCTGGCTGCGAAGACGTCAGAACCGTCGCAAACCCTAGCTCGGTGTATGGCCCTAGTTCGCGCTGTGGCTGGAAGAAGCGGCTACTTGCAGGTACTTTGTGATCAACCACATGCATTGTCTCGTCTTGTCAGATTGTTTTCGCAGAGTCGTTGGTTGGCGAATTTCGTGTCGCGCCAACCTATGGTTATTGATGAACTACTCGAAGGCCCCAGTTCGCAGATTTACCTGAACGCCAAGGAATTTGCAGCACGGACACAAGCTCAGGTTGAACGCATTCGAACGGCTGAGCTGGATGTGCAAATGGACTCGCTGAGGCATTACCGACAAGGGCGGGAAATGAGGATTGCATGCGCGCAGCTGGATGGTACTTTGACTCTGATGCAGGTCAGTGATCAACTAAGTTGGTTGGCTGAATCGATAATTGATGCCGTGGTTCATCTTGTCGAGGCACCGTTAAGGGAAAAGTACGGTCAGCCCTGTTTTGAGGTAGACGGAAAGCGGCATATCAGTACCGAGGCGATCATTGCCTACGGAAAGTTAGGTGGCCTCGAATTGGGCTTTGCCTCTGATCTGGATTTGGTTTTTGTACACGATAGTGATGGCGAGAAACAGCGGACAGATGGAGAAAAATCTGTTGATAATTCAGTCTACTACGCACGATTGGCTCAAAAATTTGTGCATTTTATGGGCACAGCAACACCAGCCGGTGTGCTTTATGAAATAGACCTTCGATTAAGACCCAATGGAACCTCGGGGGTGCTTGTCACCGGAATAAATGCCTTTTCGCAATACCAGGAGGGCGATGCCTGGACGTGGGAGCATCAAGCGCTAATTCGGGCACGTATGGTGTATGGCAGGGCCAGATTGCGAAGGCGGTTTGATGACATTCGAGCACATGTGCTGGCTCAGGATCGTTCTGAGTCGGAGCTGCGGGAAGCCGTGTCAAACATGCGAGAACGGATGCGTACCGCCTTGGGAAATACACGCGAAGATCAGTTTCATCTCAAGCAGGATGCTGGTGGAGTAGCAGATATAGAGTTCATTGTGCAGTTTCTGGTTTTGGCCTACTCGGCAAAGTATCCTGCCCTGCTGGAGTTTACTGATAACATCAGAATTCTGGACACTGTTGAGTCGCTTTCGCTGATACCTGCGAATGAGGCTGAGACATTGCGCGACAGCTATTTGGTTCTGCGTGAATGCTTGCATAGGCAAGCGCTTCAAGAGCGCCCGTCTGTGGTGCTCATGGATAGCTCTCTGCAGGACTTGACGGAGTCGGTTATTGCGATCAAACAACGAATTCTGGGTAGTGGGCTGCCAGACTTGGACAATAGCTGATCCGAGCTACCGGCGCCGGTCTGTTGAAGTACAATACACGCTGTTAATTTGCACCAACAGGCAACACCGCACATGCAACAACCGAATTCACAAACGCTCGTCGAAGTCACTCGGGACGAACTCCCTCTGCACTGCCCAACACCTGATGCCACTCTATGGGATAGCCACCCCAAAGTGTTTATCCCGCTTGAGGAATCTCCTGAAGCCTCTTGTTCATACTGTGGCACTGTCTATCGGCTGGTAGAGAAAAAAAGCGTTGCTAACGCTGACTGAATAAGTACCCTTTTTTAATGAGCGGCAACGAGGTGCTCGGAACCTCCGTCACGGTTGAAGACCCGGACCAGCGTGGCGTCTATTGGCGATACCCCAATAGCAATACGCCAGCTTTCAACCCTATCGTATTCGACGAAGTTCAATTGGCTGATCAAAACCTAATCAGTGGTTTGGCCGTGGCTGGCCGCGGT
Source organism: Halioglobus sp. (assembly GCA_047629055.1). GTDB lineage: Bacteria > Pseudomonadota > Gammaproteobacteria > Granulosicoccales > Granulosicoccaceae > Granulosicoccus. The sequence goes on along the minus strand of JBLHWG010000031.1, from coordinate 14,658 downwards.
AATACATTTTTCGTGAATCTGGAAGGTCAGTTGTTGGTGTTACGGCACTATCGACGGGGTGGATTGGCGCGAAGAGTATCGGCTAATCGTTATATTTTCACAGGGTTGTCTCGAACGCGGGCAATGCTTGAATTCGATATCTTACAGCAAATGCATGATATGCAATTGCCGGTGCCGAAACCATTTGCTTGCAGAGTCGTTCAGCATGGTTTTACCTACGAGGCGAGCATAGTTATTCATCGTCTGCAAGGAAACACACTTGCGCACCAATTAGTATCACGAGCCGTCTCTGATAAGCAATGGAGAAATATCGGAAGTACGATTGCTCTCTTTCATAGACAAGGCATTTACCATGCTGATTTAAATGCCCATAATATTATATTAAGCGATGAAGGTCTGGTGTCGTTGATTGATTTTGATCGAGCAAGGTATCGTCCTGTAAATACAACTCCTTCAAGTGAGAAGTGGTGTGTATCCAATCTGGATCGGTTGTGGCGCTCGCTAGAAAAAGGTGCTAAACGAGAACAGGTAAACGCTTTAGTGCAAGATGTGGCGAAGGGGTTTGAATTGTTAAAATCCGGTTGGGAGAGTTCGTTGACCTCATAACGAATCTGCTTGCTCTATTAGATTGGCTAATCCTGCGTAGTACATCAATTGGTTGCGATTGATAGTGGGTTTGTCGAATTGACTAACACCCGAGACTTTACGTCGTATTTTTAGAATGACTTGTTCAAGGTACTTCTCAGAGCGGAAAAGTTCCTTCGCCATCTCAGCGTGGCTTTTGCCCTGTGCAAAGCCTGCCAGAAACTTGATTTCCATGGTGTTCAAAGAAGAAAATATGGGTTTGATGAACGTGCCGAGATATCCTGAGTTTGCCAATACAAGATTGCTATATAGGTTTGTGACTAATTGGAGTTGACTGATTCTTTCCTGAATTAGAATGTTGAAACCCGATTTGTCTCCAACGATGAAACTAGCGCCTGCTATTCCCTGACTACCAGAGAACAGGGGCAAGGTGACACCATTGCTGATTCCGTAATCCCGAGAGACTTCCAACACCTCTAGACTTTTTGCATCGAGACGTGTGTAGGACTTGCACACGTCTCCCCACCACTCAATGGGTTCGCCGACTCCGTCAACGACGGCTTTAATCAGAGGGTCGTGGTTATCAAAGCGAGCTTCCTCATAGTGAGAGAGGTATGCCTGTGAAAATTCATTAGAGACTTGAAAGACGGGAAGCATCGCTTCTTCATTCTGAATAACTATTCTGGGGATGTATGTATAAAGCGCCGCCTCAAACCCAAGCCGGCTTGTCTCTTTATTCAGTAGTGCAAAGGCTGCATCAATATCATTGGCGGCGAACAGGGATTCTGCGAAGTCGCCAATCTCTTGTTTATACATATAATAAAAACTCCATTTTTAGCCTTAATATAGCTTGGTGCCATGGTAAGGGTAACTGTCAATTCAAATTAGGCGTCTCTATTTCCTCTATAATAACAAGATATGATTGTCTATCAATTTTGAAAAAATAGCTATTAAATTTTCAGGGTGATGAATTAATGGTTTTCCAGTTTCTGAAGGTTTGTCGATTGAGTGAATAGGAAACTAGAGCGGCAAGCTTTACCGACCCATGTAAATCGGCATAAGTACTTAGTACAGCAAATTCTGATAGCTCTCCAAAGTATCTTGGCGATCTGCATTAGCCACAGCTTGCGCACGTTTTCCCATGTCTTTATGTGCACTGCTCCCCTCGCTCGCTCGGGCTAGAAAATCGACAACCTCAGTTGCCGAGCGCGCAACTTTAATGGCATCGTTGTTTTCCAAGCGCGCCACCATGTCAGAGAAATTTAAGGTGTGCAGCCCCACAACCGTCGGGCAGGCGAACTGAGCAGGCTCAATAACGTTGTGACCGCCGCGTTCTATTAGTGAACCACCAACAAACGCAGCTAAAGCATATTGATACAATAAAGGGAGCTCTCCGAGCGTATCCACAATGAATATTTCATGCGTAGCACTGGGTGATTGATCGATTGAGCGTAGTGCTACTCTAAATCCTTTTTTCACCAGATCGTTGTACACGATAATGCCTCGCTCAGGATGACGAGGTGCGATAACCATCAGGACGTTGTTATTTTCAATTAGTCTCCAAGCGTCGGCTATGCGCAGCTCCTCGTCTGCATGAGTCGATGCGGCCAGAACAAAGGGGTGTTTTATAAAGGGCTCGATGTCTGATAGTGCACTGCTTGTTGCGTATTTTAAATCGCCTGCTATCGTAACGTTGTCAGCTTTAGCACCCAATGATATAAACCGTTTAGCATCTTCAGATGTACGGGCAAGTATCCGAATGTTGCAGATTGCTCGATGATAGCTGCTGGCAAGGAATCCTGTTGACTGCTTGCTGGTTTTGTCTGACAGGCGCCCATTGATGATGGTGAGCTTGACGCCTGCTTGATGACATCTGGAGTAAAGCCATGGCCAGATTTCTGTCTCAACAATCCAGCCCTGGCTTATATTTGCCTGCCTGAAAAAGCGCCGACAAGCGCCAGGAAAATCGATAGGTAAATATTGATGTGTAATGCCGGGTATATCTTGATTATCCAATACCTCATAACCTGTAGGGGTACCAGTTGTGAATAAAACCTGACGATTCTCGACTGTCGCTAACCAGGATCTAACCAACGGAAGTACAGTAATCACTTCACCGACAGATGCTGCATGAACCCACAGGAGCTGACTGTTAGTTTGACGCTCTGGAATTGCTACATAATAAAATCCCAAACGCTCGCGCAAGTACCTGGAGCCACCACCCTTAAATGTCTTCCACAGCGTATAGCCAAAGAGAATCGGACTAACCACTCGCAGGAGTATTCTATAGCGCCAAGGCGGAGGATTTTTTCTAGGTGTAAGGGTTGGCATATTGTTCAGACGGTAGCTTGAACCGTTTGTGTGCCCAGAGGTATTGTTCAGGTTGGGTTCGTACGTGGGCTTCCAACTCATCATTGACTTTCTGAGTGGCAAGCTTTGCATCGCTGGTATCAAGGTTGAGCGGTGCTCCGAACGTGAACGTATACCCGCTACCGTCTTCGCGACGTGTGGGTATGAAAGGGATGATTGTTGCCCCTGTCATTTTTAAAATACGCGCAGTGCCGCTGGTTGTTAGTGCAGGCTGACCAAAGTACTGAGTAACAATCCCGCCGTGATTAACTGACACACTTTGGTCAGGAGAGTACCAAACCATTTCTCCACGCCTTAAGCACCGAACCATCTCCCGAACACCTCGGTTGTCAATCAGCCCTGACAGATGGCGGGATCGTTGATTGAAAAGGTAATCAGCGAATAGGGGGTTTTTAGGTGGGTCGTAAACCGCAGACACTGGCCAGCGCGCACCAACAACAGCCCCGCAGAGTTCCAGTACCGTAAAGTGTGCTTGTAACAGAATGACACCTTTGCCTGCTTCCAGTGCCGCATCGACATGCTCATCACCGGCGAGCCTTATATTAGCTATCTCATTAACATTCCGGTACCAGATCCAGGCGGTTTCTGCTGTTGCCATACCCAGATGGCGGAAGGCCCGACGAGCCAGCCTCTCACGCTCGAGTTTGTTCAGTTCAGGGAAGGTCATTTTTAAATTGATGTGGGTGACTTTGCGACGACTTCGCAAAGCGTGATACATCAGCGAGCCCATGCCACGACCAACCCGCATGACGGTAGCGAACGGGAGGCGTGTGAGTAAGTAGAAGAATCCGAATCCCAGCCACGTAGCCCAGAATCTAGGCGCTACATAGTCCTGCCATTGAAATCTGTTGGCAACGGGCGGGGAAGAATTGTTATGTGGTTGCTGCTTGTGCACTAAGGGCTCGCGTCAAAATGTGAATAAATTTTGACGCGAGCTCATAGCATCAATACAGTTTAATAATTAGTTTTCTGTCGTTGCTGCCAGAAAACGGTTGACCGCAAAGATGTCTTCTTCGGTCAAGGTTCCTGAGGCAGCCTTTAAATTAAGTGAGTTGATGATGTAGTCGTATCTAGCGCCAGCATAGTCGGATCGCGCGCGGTATGTATCACGCAGTGCCTGCAAAACTTCAACAGATGTGCGTGTGCCCGCTCGAAAACCGGCCTCTGTGGCTTCTGCAGATTTTTGTGTGGATACCAGAGCTTGGCGAAGCGCTTTGACGCGACTGATGGACGCTTGAACCCCGCGGTAGCCGTCGCGAGTCTGTTGTGTTGTCGCCCGTTCCTGTGCAACCAAGTTTTCAGCAGATGATCGTGACTGATCGCGTGCCTGTGCTACCAAAGCTTCTACTCGCCCACCGGTGAGAATGGGTAATCTGAGTTGCAGTTTGATTTCAGCGCGATTGGCGTCACTGCGGCCAAGCTGATCTGTAGTGGTGGATGCGGCAGATCCGACAAGACTCAGTGTTGCACGCTTATTGCCACGTTCAATATCAATTTGTACATTGCTACTTTCTGATGCAAGCCTCGTTATGACAAGTTCCAAGTTTTGTAATTTAGCAATTTTCACCCATTGATCTATATCAGCAGGCTCAGGCGGCGTTAGGGGTAGGTCTGCAGCGAGTGTCGCCAAATTATTTGTGCTCAAGCCACTGATTCGCAGTAGAGCCTCTCGAGCGGTGGCGAGTACATTGGCCGCAGCAATTTCTTGTGCAACTGCCAAATCGTACTGTGCTTGTGCGGAGCGCACGTCTGTGATGGGCACCAGGCCGACATCAAAGCGCCTTTCAGCCTGTTCTCTTTGACGACTGATCGCCTGGAGTTCAGATTGGCTGAATTGCAGGCTGGCCTTAGCACGCAGCACATCGAAATACGCCGTTGCGACTCGCAGAATCAACGTTTGGCCCACGGCAGCATATCGCGCATCCGCTTGTAGTGCGCCTAGCTTAGCTTGATCGATGAGCTTCTGGTCTGAGCGGTTGTAGAGCGATTGAGTTAGTGTGAGTGTTAAAGCGGTATCTCGGTAGGTGCTTTCACCATCGTCCGCTAGTGTGCCAAGACCTGCATCTGCCCCAAAGGTCAGCTGCGGACGAAACGCAGATTTGGCCAACGGTACGCGTCGACCTGCGGCATCAAGATTAAATTGTGCGGTTAAATATTCCGCATCATAGGTTTTAGCCTGTTCATATACTTCCCGCAAATCGGCGGCATTGGCAACGCCGATAAAAAGCGTACTGGTAATCAGGGCTGTTCGTACGGTCAGCGATACTAACCGGACGTTGAATGAAGGTAAAACAGATTTTTTGTACATGAAGGCCGTCAGAACACGAAGCTGGGTGATTTGGAGTCAAAGTTGACAAGTGGGTCTACTGAAGTTTCAAAAAGGCTCTCGCGGCTCCATTCAGCGTCGTTAACACGCGTTATGAGCACAGCTTCCATGGCAGGTTGTGAGCTTTCACCAATGAATGCGAAAAGTCGACCGCCAACGTTTAACTTGTTTTTATAAAAATCGGGAATGGAAGGAACTGCACCTGTGAATGCAATAGCGTCATAGCCGTCTTTTGTGTCCCAAGTGGCGGTAGCATCTTGCTGCAAAACTGAGACGTTGCCGATGCCGCGCTCTTGGAGGCGGGCTTGAGCTGATTCTGCCAAGGCTGGAATAATCTCTATGCTTTCTACGCTCGCGGCCAATCGAGCGAGGCAGGCGGACATGAAACCACTGCCAGTACCAATTTCCAGAACGGAGTCAGTGACCTCAAGTAACAAAGCTTGTAGCAGTCGACCTTCAACTGTTGGCTTTAGCATGTGCTGGCCGTGACCGATTGGCAGCGGAAAATCACTATAGGCCACGCCACGATGCTTCGCTTCGACGAACGCTTCTCTGGGAATTTCTGCGAGTACGTCTAAAACACGCTGATCAAGTACATCCCAAGGACGGACTTGCTGCTCAATCATGTTGCTTCTCATCGTCCCTACGTCATAAGTCATTGAATATATTCTCTTTTATAGCCGTGGTCGATGTTGTTTTCATCTTCTGCATACGTTTTTGAATATGGCGTCTTTCGATTCCGTCACCCTTTTGACAATCGGCTCACAGGGGCGGTAGTGAGTCATTGTCTATTACTCGACGTAGTGCTTTTGATATTCTCTTGATTGTAGCAAACACCACAACAAAGACAACGAGTACATATGAGATGTCCATTACTTGTTGTACGGACGATACGGACCATATGAGAGGGTGTAATGGTGTAACGACAGGGAAAACTAGGCGGTGTGAAATTGGGATTGAAGATAAAAATATATCCAATGGGTATATACAGAGACTGCATTATACTGCCGTTAAGTGTGAATACCCTTTCACCATATCGGAGAACACTATGACGGAAATTGAGAATGAAGTCCTTGAATATGTTGGTAGCTTCATTGGCAGCATGTATGGAACACTGCGATACAGTGACGACCTTCGTACTCACAAGAAGGAGCGTCGTTCGTATATCTCTGATGAGGCCACTGTAGTTAAGACTTCTGCCAGAGAGATATACGACACAATCTTGAAGTTTAAGAAGGGTGAGCTACCGTCCGACCTCACTGACGAGGACAAGGCGCGGATCAAAGCAGACCTTGATATCTTCACAATGTCTCAAAGTCTAATTGCTAAGGAAGAAGGAACAGCATTTTCCTTCACTATGTCAAAGCATCTTGAGGAGCGGGAAGATCGAGTAATACCGCGATATTTTCCGGAATCTTAGAATTGCTGTCCTGATTTAATTCATTATTCTGGCACGACGCTAGTGGCTTGCGGGCCTTTAGCCCCATCTTCGACGTCGAAGGTTACTTTCTGTCCTTCATTTAACGTCTTGAAGCCCTCTGATTTTATCGCCGAGAAGTGAACGAAAACATCATCTCCGCCATTTTCTTGTGCAAGGAAGCCAAAACCTTTGGCCTCGTTGAACCACTTGACTGTACCTGTCGCCATTTTGCTACCTCATCGATTATTCGTGCAGGCGGTAACGGTGGTTCAGTGAGCCGGCTGGATCAAAGAGGATCGAGCCGTTGCCGCTTTCTCAGTCTACTGCTTTTGCTGCTCAAGACCACCTATTAAGCAATAATTAGCACCTATTCCCTTATTCCGTGCTATTTGTATCAGACGCCGAACTGTTTGGATTTGACTGGCTGTTATTTGACGGACCCTGAGCGGCAGAAGCATTTGGTTTGCGCCTTCTCCTGCGCTTCTTCGGCTTGGCGTCGTCCGTTGGAGCTGTTGTAGTTGGAGCTGCCGACACGGCTTTATTAGGACGCGGTTTAGAGCGGCTTCTGGACGAGTCGTGCTTCTTTTTCCCATGTGGAGGTGCGCCGACCCGGTCCCGCTCAATGCGTTTAGCAGGCTTGGGCTTGATTAGCAATTCGTCAGTGATCATCTCCAACGGAATGCTTTGGCCTATGAATGCTTGAATCTCAGGTAGTGAAAATGAATAATTCTCGCAAGCGAAACTAACCGCTACGCCCTGCGAGCCGGCACGAGCGGTACGTCCTATGCGGTGGACGTAATCTTCAGCCTGCTGAGGCAAGTCGTAGTTAAAAACATGACTCACATCATCGATGTGTAATCCGCGAGCGGCAACATCGGTGGCGATGAGCACCGGTAATTTGCCCGCTGTGAAATCCGCTAATATCCGCTGACGTTTACTTTGACGAACGTCACCTGAAAGCGTGCCGCAGGCAACATCGTTACCCAGCAGAAAACCTTCAATTCTTTCTGCTGCGCGTTTGGTGTTGACGAAGATGATTGAGCGTGGTGGTTTCAGTGCGTCAAGTAGACCGAGTAGCAGTGGTATTTTTTCATCGGATGCCGGTTGGTAGAGAGCTTGGCGAACGCCATCGGCGGTCACCCCGGTGGTCTCCGTCTTTATCTCTTCCGGATTGTCCATGTGTTCGTACGCCAATTCCATGACTCGATGAGATAGCGTTGCCGAGAACAGCATACTTCGACGTTCGCCAGGTTCTGGCATGCGTCGAAGCAGAAATCGGATATCGGCGATGAAACCCAAATCGAACATACGGTCGGCCTCATCAAGCACAGCAATTTCGATTTTTTTCAAATCGAAGACTTTCTGCTTGAAGTAATCGATCAGTCTGCCGGGTGTTCCTATGAGGACATCTACACCAGCTGCGAGCTCTTTCCTCTGTTTGTCGTAGTCAATGCCACCGTAGACGACAGAGCATTTCAGGTCGGTGTACTTGCCTAGTGAATCTGCATCTTTCTTGATCTGCATGGCAAGTTCACGCGTCGGCGCGATGACTAGCATGCGAGGTTGATCCTTGCGCCGATCCTCGGACGGGGTCTGCTTCAGAAGCCGTGCAAAGCTGCCCAGCAGAAAAGCGGCAGTCTTGCCTGTGCCTGTCTGGGCTTGAGCGGCAATATCACGCCCAGCTGCTATGGGGGGCAGGGAAAGCCCCTGTATTTCTGTGCAATGGCTAAATCCCAGCTCATCAGTAGCCTGAAGCAGAACTTCTGGCAAATTCAGTTCGCGAAAGGTTTTGCCGTCACCCTTATCGGTAGAAGTCTCAGGAGATTCGTCTTGAGGTGTATTTGTCATGCAATTTTGGCCATGCGATCTGATAAAGTAGGCGCCTATTTCGGGCTCGAGTTAAGCGATGGATGTGTCTTTTCCTGTCCGACACTTGATACGTGTACCTAGTGAACATAACGTTTAGCTGTTGCGAATGCAGACTTTTAACAACTATTAGCGGTTTTGTGTTTTAGGCTAATAGTCCGAACCGGTATAACACTGAGATATTAATGAGCGACCATATTACCTCTATTACGGATGCAACCTTCGAAGAAGAAGTTCTTAAATCAGATACTCCCGTACTCGTGGATTATTGGGCGGAGTGGTGTGGTCCCTGTAAAGCGATTACTCCCGTGCTGGAAGATATCGCCCCTGAATATGCGGGAAAAGTAAAAATAGTAAAGATGAATATAGACGAGAATCCGAATACTCCCCCTAAGTACGGCATTCGAAGCATCCCGACTCTTATGCTTTTCAAGGGTGGTAATGTTGAAAGCACGAAAGTGGGTGGTCTGAATAAGACGCAACTTACTGAATTTCTTGACAAGAACGCGTAGCTTTATTATCAGTTCTAAGTGAGTGGTGGTTTGCATTAGTGAGCCGCTGCTTTTTAAAATGAATTTTTTGCCAGATTTAGTGCTTTAGATTGCGTTGGTTCTGGCAGAGTGTTGGCTAATTAAAATGTATTTGTCTTAAATTCACTGGACGCAGCGTTTTCTTTCGTGCTAAGTTACAACCATCAACGTGATGCAGCCCGCTACTTCTCAAGCGCGCGCCGCGTTTTTTTATCAGATTAAACCCAAATCTACCCCGACCCGCCATTCCCTGTGGCCATCCCTCGAATTCGGCGTTTTTCGCCCTCTCACGCACCACGTGTATGAACCTTACCGATCTAAAGAAAAAAACCCCAACTGAACTTATCGAGCTTGCAAATTCGATAGGCGTTGAAAATGTTGCCAGGCAACGCAAGCAGGATATGATCTTTTCGATCCTGAAGGCGCAATCCCGAGCAGGTGAAGATGTCACCGGTGGAGGAGTGCTTGAGATACTACAAGACGGGTACGGCTTTTTGCGCTCGTCCGACAGCTCCTATCTGGCAGGCCCAGACGACATCTACGTGTCGCCTAGTCAAGTAAGGCGTTTTGCGCTTCGCACAGGAGACTCGGTAGTTGGCAAAATAAGGCCACCTAAAGAGGGTGAGCGATATTTTGCTCTGTTGAAAGTGGACGAGATCAATTTCGGTCCGCCTGAAGAAGCTAAAAATAAAGTTCTGTTTGAAAACCTCACACCACTTCACGCCAATGAACGATTTCAAATGGAGCGTGGTAATGGTAGTACTGAGGACATAACAGCGCGAATCATCGACTTCGCTGCTCCAATAGGCAAGGGCCAACGTGGTCTGATAGTGTCACCTCCCAAAGCCGGTAAGACACTTATGTTGCAGAACATTGCACAAAGTGTCGCAGCGAATTCACCAGATGCTCATCTCATTGTTTTGCTGATAGATGAACGGCCGGAAGAAGTCACTGAAATGCAACGCATGGTTAAAGGCGAGGTCATTTCAAGTACGTTCGATGAGCCAGCTGCACGCCATGTCCAAGTCGCAGAGATGGTCATAGAGAAAGCCAAGCGTCTTGTAGAGCACAAGAAAGATGTGGTCATTCTGCTTGATTCGATCACGCGATTGGCCAGAGCCTACAACACAGTAGTTCCTTCTTCAGGCAAGGTGCTTACTGGCGGTGTTGACGCTAATGCTTTACATCGCCCTAAACGTTTTTTTGGTGCTGCGCGTAATGTCGAAGAAGGTGGAAGCCTTACCATCATCGCCACAGCCTTGGTAGATACCGGTTCAAAAATGGATGAGGTTATCTACGAAGAATTCAAGGGTACGGGTAATATGGAATTACATCTGGATCGAAAAATTGCAGAAAAACGAGTATTCCCGGCAATTAACATCAATCGTTCAGGCACTCGCCGCGAAGAGCTAATGATGGGGCAGGAAGAGCTCCAGAAAACGTGGATACTGCGAAAATTCATTCATTCCATGGATGAAATCGAAGCGGTTGAATTCCTGTTGGGTCGTTTGCAACAAACAAAGACTAATAATGAATTCTTTGATTCAATGAAACGCTAGTACCCGCGCCGCCTTCCGCAGTGCATATGCACTGCCAAAGACCTCGTGCAAGCCAGAGCTATCGATTGATAGCTCTATAGCCGATATCTGATCGGTATCGACAACCTTCCCAATCAATGCACTGCGCTCCAGTTTCGGCAAGTGTTTTTGCATTTGCTAAGGTGTCGCCCATTGCAGTAACGCAAAGAACCCGCCCGCCGGCTGTCACTAGCTGATCTCCAACTTTGCGAGTACCAGCGTGAAAGACTTTGCATCCCGTAGATTCAGCTTCATCTATTCCTGTAATCGTTTTTCCTGAACTGCTGCCAGCAGGATATTCACCTGCGGCAACCACAATGCCTATAGCACTACCTGGATGCCATTCAACGTCTGCAGAAGGCAGAGTTTTATCTACCGCGTGATCCAGTAGCCCTAACAAATCACTACTCATGCGCATCATCAATGGCTGTGTTTCAGGATCTCCCAATCTCACATTATATTCTACGACCCTCCCTTCCCCGGCCTTGTTGATCATAAGACCAACATAGAGAAAACCAGTGAATGGCATGCCATCATCTGCCAGAGCATCAATAGTGGGTTGCAGGATGTCATTAACAACATGTTGATGAACCGAATCTGTGACGACAGGAGCAGGGGAGTAGGCGCCCATGCCTCCCGTATTTGGACCTTTGTCACCTTCATCCCGAGCCTTGTGATCCTGACTGCTGGCAAGTGGTATACAGTCACGTCCCGACACGACGGCGATGAAGCTGGCTTCTTCACCTTCTAGAAATTCCTCGACAACAACACTGGCCGAAGCATCACCGAATTGTCCAGCCAACATCGATTCGACAGCATCGCAGGCCTCATCGACAGTTTGTGCCACCACGACACCCTTGCCTGCAGCGAGTCCGTCGGCTTTTATAACGATGGGGGCTCCACGTTCCTTGATAAATGCCATAGCAGGTGCGGCCTCGCTAAACGTTCCATATCCAGCTGTAGGGATTTTGTGCCGCGCCATGAAGTCTTTAGCAAAGGCTTTACTGCCTTCGAGCTGGGCAGGGGCTTGGTTGGGTCCAAAAATTCGTAGACCTGCGGTAGCGAACGTGTCGACGATACCTGCAACCAGCGGAGCTTCCGGACCTACTATTGTCAGGTGGACCTTTTGATCATGCGCAAACTGAAGTAAGGAGTCTATGTCGCCTGGGTTAATAGCAACAGACTCAATCTTTAATTCTCGCTGCAATCCAGGGTTTCCTGGCGCGACGCTGACTCGAGTCACAGCCTCCGATTGGGCCAGTTTCCATGCCATGGCATGTTCACGTCCACCACTGCCGATCAATAACAGATGCATAGTCAGTTAATTGTGTAAAAGCGTTATTCTACATCGACCGAACTGCACTCACTATGTTGTTGTGGTCATTGATCCTTTTACCGCGGTTTATTGTGACAGAGCTTAAATCTGATAAAACTATATCCAACCTAATCAGTCCTCGATTGAGCGACTTATCGTGGCAAGCTGTGGGTATGGGGCTCCTTTCGGCCATTGTGGGGTTTACCAGCTCGTTTGCTATCATCTTACAAGGGCTTAGCGCCGCTGGCGCCACTGCGTCACAGGCAACCTCAGGTCTTGTGGCGCTGAGCGTAGGGATGGGCATTTCTGGCATTATTCTCGCGCTGCGATATCGCATGCCAATTGGTGTGGCCTGGTCTACGCCGGGTGCAGCGTTGCTCGTGAGTTCAGGCGGCATACTTTCGAGTTTTAACGAAGCAGTGGGGGCGTTCCTTGTTAGTGCTCTGTTGCTCGTCATCGCTGGTTGGTTCCGACCATTGGGAAGGCTCATTGAGGCTATTCCTACAAGTCTTGCCAATGCGATGCTAGCGGGTGTGCTTTTAAGTTTATGTATGGCGCCGGTTCACGCCTTGGCAGCTGATGCATGGTTGGCAGCTCCCTTGCTATTGACGTGGTGGCTAGTGGGGCGGGTCAATCGATATTTAGCGGTTCCCGCAGCACTGCTTGTTTTAGTGCCAATCGTTATTTGGTGGATAGGTATTCCGGATGATTTTGCACAGCAATTCAGGCAGAGCGTTATTCCACAAATCATTTGGATTAAACCGGTCTTTGAGCCTCGGGCATTGATCAGCATCGGGATACCCTTATTTGTTGTCACAATGGCATCGCAGAATGTTCCCGGCATTGCGGTGTTGAGAGCAGCGGGATACGAGCCCAAAGCGAGCCCCTTGATTATGAATACTGGAGCCTTCGCTCTATTAACAGCACCGTTCGGCGCACACGGGATTAATCTGGCCGCTATTACAGCTGCAATGATGTGTAGTCCTGAAGCTCACGAAGAGCGTCATCGGCGATACTGGTCTGCGATAGTGGCTGGCATCACTTATCTGGTGTTGGGAGCTACCGCAGGTGTGGCTGTAGTGCTGATAACTTTAGTGCCAAGTATTCTCATTGAAGCAGTTGCTGGACTTGCATTGTTAGGTTCATTTTCTGCGGCAATGTACGCTGCGTTATCTGATGTTGAGAGCCGTGAAGCCGCCGCAATTACTTTTCTATTTGCAGGTTCTGGACTTGCGTTTATGGGAATTGGGGGGGCATTTTGGGGGTTGTTAATCGGTTGCCTCATGTATTTTGTCATTCGTAAAAAGAAGGTTAACTAATGAGTAAAACTGACCAAAGAGCTTCCACTCTGGACTGCCGTTCAGCGCTCTACATGCCAGCCAGCAATAAACGAGCATTGCAAAAAGGTCCAAGCCTTTGCGCTGATGCCATCATTCTGGATCTGGAGGATTCCGTTGGGCCAGAACAAAAAGCACAGGCTCGTCGTCAGGCAATTACTGCTTTTTCAGAGAATGATTACGGATACCGAATCAGGGCGCTACGAATTAACGCGGCTGATACCCAATGGCACGGCGACGATATACTCGCAGCAATTGATGCTAGCCCTGATGTCATTGTTTTGCCAAAAGTAGAAACTCCTCGTGATGTGCTGCAGGTCCGCGAACAGCTAAGTCAGCACTCGGGTTTAGAAGGTGTTGAAATATGGGCAATGATGGAGTCACCTCGCGCCATTCTTAACGCTCAGAAAATTGCCAGTTGCTCTGACAGCGGTTTGAGTGCATTGCTGATTGGCAACAATGATATGGCTAGAGCATCGAACATGCCTGTCACCTCTGATCGAACCTATCTTGTGCCATGGTTAATGCAATTAGTTGCGGTGGCTCACGCGAATTCACTGGCTCTGCTCGATGGTGTCTATAACCATTTTTCCGATCTCTCTGGATTCCAGTCAGAGTGTGAGCAAGGTGTTTCTATGGGTATGACAGGGAAGACGTTGATACATCCTTCTCAGCTGCCCATCACCAACGAGGTGTTCAGCCCCGCTGAAATTGACATTCACGAGGCGCAGGCTGTTGTTCATGCGTTTGCTCAACCTGAGAATGTGGCAGCTGGCGTATTGCAAATTAACGGTAGAATGATCGAGCGGTTGCATTTGGATATGGCTATGCAACTAATAGAGCGTGTTGAACGACTAAGACACCGATGACAACAAGAAGACTAGTGTGAATAAACTGGGTGCCCCCTTACTGCTATTGCTGATTGCCATCTCAGCGATAGGTCCTATGGCATTGAATGGTGTGCTCCCGGCAACCGGCGTTGTCATGGTTGAGCTATCAACGCAGTACGAAACTGCTCAATTAGTTTTAACCGTATTTCTATTTGCCAATCTGGTTTCGCAATTGGTAATGGGGCCACTTGCCGATCAGCATGGTCGGCGCCCTATCATGCTAATCAATCTGTTGATATTCATTCTCGGAAGCTTTATTTGTTATTTTGCAAGCTCCATCGAAATTCTTCTTTTTGGACGATTTGTACAGGGTATTGGTGTTGCTGCGTGTGTCTTTCTGCCAAGAGCCATCGTCAGAGATATATACAGTTCAGGCAAGGCTGCCAGTATGATTGGTTATATGACCACGGCTATGATGGTCGCACCATTATTTGGTCCAGCA
>JBLHWG010000030.1:0-25997 GCA_047629055.1 Halioglobus sp. | reverse complement strand
GGAACGTTCGTCCGCTAGTATTACCCGAGCACCTGCACGGGATGCACTTAATGCTGCCACCAAACCCGCTGGACCTGCACCCACCACCATAACGTCCGCATGATGATGCATATGGTCATAACGATCGACATCAGGTTTAGTCGGCGCTCGCCCTAAACCAGCCGCTTTACGAATAAATTTTTCGTAGTTTTCCCATTGCGATTTGGGCCACATAAAAGTCTTGTAGTAGAAACCCGGAGACATCAGAGCGCCACCGAATCGACCAAACAAACCCATGACATCATGTTCAGCGCTTGGCCAACCATTTACAGGATTACTGACCAGACCGTTATATAAGCTCTGTTCGGTCGCTTTTACATTGGGAATTTGTGTAGCTTCAGTTGAACCGAGTTGAAGAATGCCATTGGGCTCTTCAACACCTGCGGTCATTATGCCGCGAGGCCGTCCGTACTTAAAACTTCGACCAACAATGTCGACACCGTTTGCCAGTAACGCCGAGGCTAGGGTATCGCCTTCATAGCCCATGAAACGCCTGCCAGCAAAACTGAAGACTAGAGGCTTGCCACGATCAATTCGGCCGCCTGTCGTCAAACGATTGCTTTGCTGAAGCTTCAGCTGATGATTGGACATCATGAGCCTTGCTCCGGCAGTGATGAAGCATCGGCGTACGTGGCGAGATTTAAACAAGAGCCTGTTGGGCCGACAACCGGGTTGTCATCCAACTCAAGTGTTTCTCCACTCTTGTAGGTTGCATAAATTTCGTAGGTTTGTGTATTGCGCGCTACATTGAAGAATTTCCGACATCCTGCAGCATGAACCCAGAGCTCACGGTGAACACCGCGCGGATTTTTACGGTAATACAAGTAATGCCCCCACTGTTCATCTGTCATGGAATCAGGATCCAGGGGCCGGGGCAAATGTGCCTGCCCGGCCGCATGAAATTCTTCTTCTTCGCGGTGCTCACCACAGTAGGGACAATGAATCAAGAACATGGCAAAGTCTGTTTGGTTATGTTGCAGATAATGGAAAAGGAATGGTTATTGTTTCACGAGCCCTAATGCGCAACGCCTGCTGCACCGTGCTCATCAATCAAGGAACCGTCCTGAAAACGCCAATAATTAAAGGCCTTAGCGAGAGTATTAGGCTCACCTGTTGCCAGCATGTCGGCAAACACATGACCCGAACCCGGCGTGGCTTTAAACCCGCCAGTTCCCCAACCACAGTTAAAGAAAAGATTCTCAACCGGTGTTTTGGAAATGATAGGACACGCATCTGGGGTGGTATCGACAATACCGCCCCATTGCCGGTTCATATTCACTCTGGACACAACAGGGAACAATTCGATAATTGCCTGCATCGTATGTTCGATTACTGGCATTGATCCACGCTGTCCATATCCCACATAGCCATCAATTCCAGCACCGATAACCAGGTCACCCTTGTCCGATTGAGACATGTAGCCATGCACCGCATTGGACATAACAACAGTATCCAATATCGGCTTGATCGGCTCGGATACATAAGCTTGTAATGGGTGGGATTCTATCGGTAGCTCAAACCCTGCATAGCCTGCCAGAACGCCAGAATTACCCGAAGCCACACATCCAATTCGGTTGCCACTGATTACCCCGTGTTGAGTGGTTACAACCCCAGTGGCCGCTCCATCTTCTACAACGATGTCTGTCACTTCAGTCTGTTGAATAATATCTACGCCGTTACTGTCAGCCCCACGCGCGTATCCCCAGGCAACAGCATCATGA
The DNA here is from genome assembly GCA_047629055.1 of Halioglobus sp. Taxonomy (GTDB): domain Bacteria; phylum Pseudomonadota; class Gammaproteobacteria; order Granulosicoccales; family Granulosicoccaceae; genus Granulosicoccus. Next base: position 24,237 of record JBLHWG010000030.1, on the reverse strand, counting down.
CGGGCCACCCCGGCACGAGGCTGCCAGGAAGCGCCCAGGATTGGATAGCGAGTAGAGCCTGTGCAATCCATGATGGGTACAATTTCTTGACACTGCTGCGCATCAAGTACTTCACCATCAATGCCGTTTAATCGATTCGCGTTTACACGCCTTTGGATATCACGCATGTCCTGGAGATTGTGCCCCAGATTCATGACGCCGCGTTGCGAGAACATGACGTTGTAGTTCAGGTCCTGCGACAACCCTTCCCACAGCTTCATGGCATGCTCGTAGAGATGTGCTGCTTCGTCCCAGAGATAATTGGAGCGAACGATGGTGGTATTACGACCCGTATTTCCGCCGCCAATCCAGCCCTTCTCAATCACAGCCACATTGATATTGGGGTTCTGCTTGGCCAGATAATAGGCCGTAGCCAGCCCGTGGCCGCCCCCCCCCACAATAATGACGTCATAGTGTTTTTTAGGCGTCGGGTTGCGCCACATGCGCTGCCAGTGTTCCTGATGCTTGAATGCCTGTTTAATCAGGCCAAATCCGGAAAAGCGATTCATTAGATTTACTCGACACTCGGTTCTATGAGGCAGAGCGCTATTGTGGACTTCTGACGCCTCAAAAAGCATGACTCTGCACGCACAATTTCTGCCTTTAGGCGTCAGTTATAGCATTTTGCGACAAATGCGGCTAGCATATGCCGCCATGAACCTGAGATTGCCCCCTCAATTGCAAGAAAAATCACCCGCCTTAAGAGTGGTGTTCCTGCTGCAAGCTCATTTCAGTTTGCTGGCTTTCACCGCTGCCGCCGATGCTCTCACTACAGCAAATCTTGTGATTGGCGAAAAGCGATTCAAATTTCAGACCCTTTCCCTGCAAGCTGAGTGCGTTATCTGTGATCTGGGCATACCCATCACCTGTGATCAAACGCTGGACGTAGAATCATCCTACATATCCAACGCACAGAAAAACCTATTGATAGATACCGATCTGCTAATAGTTTGCGGTGGTTTTCGATGTGAATTGAAAAACAATAACTCCATGAGCGCATTGCTGCAGCGGGCAGATCTGCAGCAAGTCATTCTTGGCGGACTCTGGAACGGTATAATTGGCGTTGCGCACGCTCGCTTAATGAACGGACATGCAGCTGCCTTGCATCCAGATAATCATGTTATGGCAACCGAGCAGTTCCCGGACATGCTGGTTCGACAAGATACCGTTGTTATTGATCGCAACAGGGTATCCGCCGCCGGGCCCAATAGCGCCTTTGATCTGATGCTTCTACTCATTCAGCGCTATGATTGCTTAGATACTGTGCAGTCCATTCGAGAAATTCTCAAAGCTGATACTGGATCCGCAGAAAATGTCGAATCAGCTCTACAGCGTGATGACGAACGCTGGTTTCCAGATAATCTTCAAACCGCCCTGCAATTGATGCGTAGCAATCTTGATGATCCAGTAGATAAACATGTACTAGCGCAACACATGAACACATCCACGCGTGCGATGGAAAGATTGTTTCAGCGCCACCTGAACACAAGCCCAGCCAGGCACTACTTGCAATTGCGACTACAAAGTGCACATGAACTGTTATTACACACGGACAAAACTATCAGTGAGATAAGTGACAGCTGTGGCTTTGTTAGCAGCTCCCACTTCAGCCGAACCTTCAGCCAACGTTACGGATTCGCACCCAGTTCGTTAAGAAAGTCTGTTAATCGTGTTTTGGATGTTTAGTGCGCCTGAATAGCAACAACGTTGTCAGTATCCAGAAAGCTGACATGGCCCCACCCAGTATAGGATCTGTTTCATCATTCGATTGACGAGCGGTGGCAAGCATGGGCTCGATAACATTATTCGCCTGATCAACTCCCGACCAATTCGAGTTATTTAGTAGGTCGATATCGGGTGTCTTGGAACTGACACCGGCTTCAAATACTGTGAGAAATTCATCCGGATCCACATCCAGCAACAAGATGCTGGATGCATTTCCGGGTAGCCTGTCGAGCGTACACACCAACTGTGTGCGTGACTTTTTTACACACATCCAACCATTGTTACTATGGGCGCGAATACTAGACGTCTCTATCGACACCCGCACCTCAATCATATGGGCACCTTGAGAACCATTATTGTCCACATGAATCGTCGCCTCATGTCCCGACTCGCCGCTATTCAGATGAGCAACAACCGAGATATCGGCTGCATATAACTCTGCCACGGCATTCAAATCTCCCTGACTAGGTGCCCCTCGCTGACCGATACTGTTCAATTCGCCAAATAACGGGGTGATAGTTGGTTCACCTAACTTCGAAAAATTGTAGCGGCCGTAATGCATGATCGATCCGTAATCGTAATCTCCCAAGATTCTTGCGCTGGCACGAGATACAGCAAAATTGTGTGACTTATCTGTACTTATACTTTCCCAGTGAATAGTTATGTATTGGTCTCTATCAGGGCGTGTGTGCTCATGCTCAAGGCCTAGCACATGACCAATCTCATGCATGATGCTACCGGTGGAACAATTGGACCCTACCCACACCTCTTGCTGCCCGCCCTGCCTGCCTACCCATGATGCACAACCATCATTTTTTTTGAAAAGCACTGAATCGCTGGAAACACCTTTTGCTTTAATCACTTCTTCTATGGGCATGAGCGTAATGCCACTCACCCTATTCCAATGGGATATAGCATTTTTAATGGCTGCAACTGAATGCTGCGCTAAGGCTGAATCAATTTGGTACGGAACAATACCATCGGCCCAAAGCTGACCTGAATCAGGTAAACCAATAGAACGTCGCCCGGTGGATGTTTTTCGAAAGATATCTCCTTCAACTAACTTCGATTCGTACGGTAGCTCTAACGTTTGGGGAAACTCAAAGGGGGCATTATCGTATAAATTCGTCAACCCAACAGCACTGGTTATAGACGCAAAAATACACGCCGCAACTAACCCCATGGCTGAGCTTATGGATGCGATCGAACAACCCTTTGCTGTGTAGCGGAATGACAAGTAAAAACCCCAAAAGACGAAATATATGTCTGTCAAAGCGGCACGCGATTTTCATTCTTTACCTACTTTTTGAGGGCGGTTGCGTGCAACAGTGGATTTGCTAGGGCTAAGCCACGCGAACTCTGGGCCGTGATGTACAATGAAGTAACATTTTCCACTGAGATGTAACACGATGTCATTGAGAATTAACGACGAAGCACCTGATTTCACAGCCAATACCACTCAGGGTGAAATTCATTTCCACGATTGGATTGGCGACGGCTGGGCGGTACTTTTTTCACACCCGAAGGATTTCACGCCCGTCTGCACAACTGAGCTTGGTACCGTTGCCCACTTGATGCCGGAATTCGAAAAACGCAATTGCCGAGTGATAGGTTTAAGTATTGATCCGGTAGAAAATCACGCAGAATGGGCCAACGATATTCACGAAACACAGGGAGCCAAGGTTAACTTTCCAATGATTGGAGATACCGACCTTGCAGTGGCAAAAGCTTACGATATGTTTCCTACCGATATCAGCGGTGATTTCGAAGGCCGAACAGCTGCTACCAACGCAACAGTCAGATCGGTATACATCGTAGGACCCGACAAACGCATAAAACTGATCATGACCTACCCAATGACCACAGGTAGAAATTTTGATGAAATTTTGCGAGTCATTGATTCCATGCAGCTAACGGCCAATCATAAGGTTGCGACACCTGCAAACTGGACTGATGGCAACGAAGTCATCATCGTACCTGGCGTTAGTGATGAAGAAGCTGACAAGAAATATCCACAAGGCTATCGAAAAGTTAAGCCATATCTGCGCTTTGTAGACCAACCCAAGTAAGTTAGGTAGGCGCACCTTTAGTACGATGCACAATCATGGCTCCGATTTCCTCAACAGACATTCTAGTGGTATTCAAATACGGTACAGATTGTTTACGAAACAGATTCTCAGCTTGTGCAATCTCTCTTTGACAGGTGTCAGCCGTGCTGTATTTTGATCCCTTATAACGTTGTTGCCGAATTTGCAACAATCTATAAGGATCGATGGTAAGGCCAAAGAGTTTTTGCTTGTGTTCCTCTAGCGCAGGCGGCAACTCTTTTTGCTCAAGCTCCTTATCGGTCAACGGGTAGTTGGCCACGTAGAGTCCATAATGTAGGGACATATACAAAGATGCTGGAGTTTTACCGCATCGTGAGACACCCACAATAATCAGGTCGGCTTTTCGATAATGATCCACGTCCATGCCATCGTCAGTTTGCAAAGCAAAGTGCACAGCCGCTATCCGTGACGTGTAGGCAGACTCATCTTGAACGCCGTGTGATTTCCCAATGGTGTGCGAAGACTTTGTACCTAGCTTGTCTTCCATCGGGCCTATAAACGTTTCGAATAAATCAAAAACACCGATATCCGCCTGAGTGAACAGTGCACGCAATTCTTCATTTACCATGGTCAAAAAAACCAGTGGTGCGCGGCCCGTTGCCTCCCGAATACTCAAACAGCGCTGCACGATAACGGCAGCTTTTGTTGCGGTGTCGACGAACGTGAACGTCTCGATAGTAAAATCGACGCTGGGAAACTGGCTTAACAGACTATGTGCCATAGCTTCTGCAGTCAGACCCGTTCTGTCTGAAACGATAAAAGCACTGCGTTGACTGACTGTTTGCGGCATCTTAGCTATTCTCTTATGAACCCGGGTTAATTATCCATTTCGACCTAACCGAGTGGCCCAGCAGCAGTACAGTAATTAAATACAGGTCGCTGTGAGGTATTTTTTACGGATACAAAGTTAAGCACGCACGGCTCAGGCCGCTATAGTGTGCGCATCGACAGACTCTACAGTACTAAAGGAGCACTAAGTGACTCAATATATCCAGTGGTTCAGAGATCTAGGTATGGACGATGTTCCTGTCGTTGGGGGCAAGAATGCATCCTTGGGCGAAATGATCGCCAATCTGTCCAATGTCGGGATTCAAGTACCTGACGGATTCGCCACCACAGCCGATGCATTTAGAGAGCACCTGCAAGTCAGTGGCTTGGAAAAACGTATTAACGCAAGGCTGGACAATTTAGACACTGATGACATGGCCGCCCTGGCACATACAGGTGCCGAAATCCGCCAATGGGTCGAAGATGCCCCGCTCCCAGAAGGATTAGTGAGTGCAGTAACACAGGCCTTTGAGACTATCAGCCAAGCCAGCAACGGTGACGTTTCTGTAGCGGTTCGCTCCTCAGCTACCGCAGAAGATCTTCCGGAAGCCTCATTTGCAGGCCAACAGGAAACTTTCCTGAACGTAAAAACACTCCCGGACGTTTTACAACGCATCCGTGAAGTATTCGCATCCTTGTATAACGACCGAGCTATCTCTTATCGCGTCCACCAGGGATTCGCGCATGCCGATGTCGCTTTGTCTGCGGGTATTCAACGTATGGTTCGCAGCGATATCGGGGCTAGTGGCGTAATGTTTTCCATCGATACTGAGTCTGGGTTTACAGATGCCGTGTTCATTACCTCTTCTTGGGGCCTGGGAGAATGTGTTGTGCAAGGCTCTGTAAATCCCGATGAATTCTATGTTCACAAACCCACCTTGAGCGAAAACAGGCCTGCGATACTCAAGCGAAGTCGTGGCGCCAAAAAAATTAAAATGATCTACGGCCAACAGACCGCTGTTGAGACGATAGATGTTGACGAAGTCGACCAGCTGCGTTTCTCGTTGAACGATGCCGACGTGCAGGAGCTTGCACGTATGGCTATCACTATAGAGAAACACTATGGCCGCCCCATGGATATCGAATGGGGTAAGGATGGCAACGATGGACGGCTGTACATATTGCAGGCTCGTCCTGAGACCGTAGAATCCCGCGCTAACAAAAATGTGATTACACGCTATCAACTGGCGAATCATAAGTCACAAGTTATAACCACAGGGCGAAGTATTGGTCAGCGTATTGGTTCTGGCGTGGTTCGTGTAGTGCACAGCCTTGCAGACATTGGCAGCGTACAAACCGGAGACGTACTGGTCACCGATATGACAGACCCTGACTGGGAGCCTGTTATGAAGCGCGCAGCCGCTATCGTGACCAACCGAGGAGGACGCACTTGCCATGCAGCCATAATTGCTCGCGAATTGGGTGTCCCAGCGGTTGTCGGTTGTAATGATGCTACCGAATGCCTCAGCGACGGTATTGCCGTCACAGTCAGTTGTGCTGAAGGGGATACAGGGTTCATCTATGAAGGCGACATCGCATTCGATATTGCGGAGACGCAACTCGATGAACTTCCAAAGCTTCCGTTCAAACTCACCATGAATGTGGGTAATCCGGAACGAGCATTCAGTTTTAGCCAGCTACCTCACAACGGTATTGGTCTGGCACGTCTAGAATTCATTATCAGCAATACCATTGGCATTCATCCAAAGGCATTAATCAACCATGACTCAATGCCTGCAGACATCCAGGCGCAAATCAACGAACGGATTGCCGGTTACGCTGAGCCACAGACTTTCTATGTCGAAAAAATCATCGAAGGCGTCTCAACATTAGCTGCAGCCTTTTCGCCACATCCGGTCATTGTTCGTTTGTCCGATTTCAAATCCAACGAATACGCCAACATGATTGGCGGCAGCTTGTTTGAGCCAGATGAAGAAAATCCGATGATCGGTTTTCGTGGGGCTTCACGGTATCTCTCCTCATCATTCGAGGACTGCTTCGAGATGGAATGCCGTGCCCTCAAGCACGTTAGAGAAGTCATGGGATTCAAGAATGTAGAGTTAATGGTGCCATTCGTGCGCACACTGGAAGAGGCTGACCAAGTACTCAGTCTGATGGGTCAGCACGGCTTGCAGCGCGGTGATCATGATCTACGCATCGTGATGATGTGCGAGGTGCCAAGTAACGCGATTTTGGCTGACGAATTTCTCAGCCGTTTTGATGGTTTTTCCATCGGTTCAAATGACCTGACCCAGCTGACATTGGGCCTGGACAGAGATTCTGGCTTGGTTGCACATCTATTTGATGAGCGAGACCCAGCCGTTAAAAAGTTGCTCAGCATGGCAATCACCGCCGCTCACAAGCAAAACAAATACGTCGGTATTTGCGGACAGGGACCATCCGATCATCCGGATCTAGCGCTCTGGCTTATGGAGCAAGGCATCTCCAGTCTGTCGTTGAACCCCGACACCATCGTTGAAACCTGGCAATTCCTGGCGGCTAATCAGCAAAAGTAGTGCTATTCTATTGACGTAGATGAATAGTTTTAACGATAAATCTGGCTCTAAAAACCTGACACCTTCGCTGTCAGATCTTGACGACGTCGAGCGCGAGGATCGAGTGCGTGTTCTTCGATCAATGCTAGCCGCGACAGAAGCCAGGCAGAAGCCAAAAAAAGGTGTACGCCACCAGACATTAACGGCCGGTCTAACGGTGCAGATACGCCGTGGGATCAATCAAGGTTCCAAAGGTGTCATTCTCGATGCGGATTATATTCACAACAGAGTTTTAATCCAATTACTCGACGGTAGTGCTGCTACCTGGGTCAAGTTTACCGAGGTTTCGCCAATAGCAGAACCCGACGACGAAGGCAGCGACCCGCTACACTCTGACTGATGTTTCTGATCACTCGAATTTTTAGTTTGGACTTTCGATCAATTGCACTCTTTCGAGTGTTGTTGGGGGCTTTTTTACTGTGCGATCTCCTATTGCGCAGCGTTGATCTCTCCGATTTCTACACAGATGCAGGTGTTTTACCCCGCCATCGTTTGCTGAGCATTAGTAGTAAATGGTATTGATGACTGCACGCCGCTAGTGGCGAGCTTTGGTGGCAAATTCTGCTCTTCACAATTGCCGGGATTGCAGCACTCGCCCTGATAGCTGGGTATCGCAGTAAATTAGCGGCCGTTGTATCCTTTGCACTGCTGGCATCTCTGCCCAACCGCTACTCACTTTACGATGGATACCGATGGCGTAAATATTTTGGCCGTGTAAACAGTCATAAAAACAACTCAGTAAGAGAAGCTCTAGGCAGTTACCTGTGCAAGTCCTGGAACGACTGACTGACACACAGTTAGCAACCTTTGAAATCCATTTCGTAAAACACCGTACCAATACCGAGAATTTCCCAAAGAAAAAATCCCTCCATGTCGCTTGGCAACACTGGTGTTATCCTGAATTTTCTGACGAGTAATCGCTTTACTCAATTTCCAACAAGCTGCTAAACGTTCAAACTGAACTACCTGACACGAAGGTGACTTGACGTCAATTCCTGGATATTCTGACAGCCCATCAAACGCAAATCGCGAACGACTTCTGCCTTCAATCCAGTAAGCGCCTGATGCACTCCCATCTGACCGCTTGCCGCAAGCGGATACAGATAATATCGCCCAAGACCTACCGCCTTGGCGCCACGAGCTAGGGCTTTTAGAACGTGTGTTCCTCGCTGAATACCGCCATCGACCAGCACATCGATTCGATCGCCAACCGCTGTGACAACGTCCTCCAATTGGTCAAACGCGGCGCTTGACCCATCCAACTGCCTACCCCCATGATTTGATAGCACAATGCCTGTACAGCCGATATCCGCTGCACGTTTTGCATCCTCGACTGACATGATCCCTTTCAAGCAGAATTGCCCGTCCCACTCTTGAACCATTTTCGCGACATCATCCCAATCCATGGTGGGATCCAGCATATCAGTAAAATACCGCCCTATAGACGTCGCACCGCCACTCATATCTACATGATCATCAAGCTGTGGAAGACTGAATTTTTTGTGCGTAACGTAATTAATCCCCCACATCGGATTAGTCACGAATTCGTAAATCCCTTTTAGATTTAGGCGCATAGGAATTGAAAAGCCTGTACGAAGGTCCCTTTCACGATTGCCACCCGTAATACTGTCTACTGTCAGCATCATGACATCAATGCCTGCGGCCTTTGCTCTTTGCATCATAGCCGTATTCAGTCCACGGTCCTTATGGAAATAGAACTGATAGATCTGCGGGTTCTTATGCTTTTTGCGAAGCTCTTCTAGTGACGCCGTGCCTAATGACGACACCCCGAAAAGTGTTCCGAAGTCTTCAGCCACTGCAGCTACAGCATGCTCGCCCTGATGGTGAAATAGCCGTTGCAATGCCGTCGGTGAGCAGTAGAACGGCACATCGAGCTTCTGCCCCATAACGGTAACTGACAAATCAACATCTTCAACGCCACGTAAGACGTTGGGGACTAAGTCTACCGACTCGTACGCCTGCGTATTGCGCCTGCAGGTCAGTTCGTCGTCTGCAGCGCCGTCGATGTAATTAAAAATAGGCCCTGGCAAACGACGTTTTGCCAGTTCACGGTAATCGTGGAAGTTGTGACAATGTTTTAATCGCATAGAATATATCCTCTCTTAGCTCACCATATAAGTTGCGCTGCCAGTTGCAATTAGCGAGTTCGCTTCGTTAGATAATCGCATGCTGCAAACAGCAACTCGACGCCCTAGTCGCACGACACTTGCCTCAGCCGTGAATGTCTGGCCAATCCCCTGACGTAAATAATCGACTCGCATGTCTATAGTGGAAAGAGGGGCAAACCTTTGCATGATCTCATCGCAGGATTCATGCGCATGAAAATTAGCAATTCCCAGCATGACTGCTAAGCCACCAGCCACATCCAGCACTGATGAAATAACCCCACCATGCAACCTGCCGTAAAGAAAATGCCCCACAAGCTCTGGACGCATTTCGAAGGTAATTAAAACCGGTTGCGGATCAAGCTGCGCAATCTTGAATCCCAGGAACTCGTTAAACGAGATCTTGTGTTCAAACAATGTCGTAATGGCCTCAATCAAGAGCGCTTGTTCGTCACCGGAACGTGGCTCTGTTAATGGTGAATCCAATGTTGATGTCACTGTGGCTTTCAATCTCTTATTGTTTTGTGCATAGCATAGCAGCGCGGCCCAATGAGTAGATACCTGATGGGCCATCTATGCTTCTAAGAAGAAACTTTAAAGCGTGTCCGCCGCTGTTCGATTAAACAATTTCTTTTTCCCGCGGCCAAACAGTTTGCGTAAATCTTCCAGAACAAGATAGTTGACCGGAATTAGTATCAACGTGACTGCAGTGGCAAACAAAATACCGAATCCCAACGATACGGCCATAGGGATCAGAAATTGAGCTTGCGTACTGGTTTCAAATATCAACGGCAGTAATCCAAAGAACGTCGTTAATGAGGTCAAAATGACGGCTCTGAAGCGGGCAACACCAGATGTTCTAACGGCATCCAGAAGCGCGACACCCTGTCGACGCTGTCGGTTGACCCAGTCCACCAATACCAGAGAATCATTTACGACAACACCACACAATGCCAGCATGCCCATGTAGCTCATAAGGCTTAAGGACATGCCCATGATCATATGCCCGAGGACTCCACCCACTAAACCAAAGGGAATAACGATCATAACCAGTAAGGGTTGTACATAACTGCGAAACGGAATGGCTAGTAAGGTGTAGATAACTAACAACACCATGAGCAAACCAACCCGCAAGCTGGCAAAAGATTCTCGCTGCTCCCGTGCTTCTCCTTCGAGTGATATCCGAACATCAGGATACTCAAACTCCAGATTTTCTGCCAAAGTACTTAAAGCTGTTTTTATCCCTTCGATATTGGCTGTTGCCTTGTTCACTTCAGCTTGCACATTGACTGTCCGTCGGCGATCGACTCGTCTTATCTGCGAGTAGCCTCGCCCGACATCCAGGTTAGCAACACTTGCCAGCGGCACTGATTCACCTGTGGGCATGCGAATGCTCAAACGCTCCAACTGGGCTAGTGATGCACGTTCGTCTTTGGGGTACCTAACGATGACTTTTACCTCGTCACGATTTCGCTGAATACTTTGCACCTCGGTTCCCAGATAAGCCGTCCTGACCTGGCTGGCAATATCCGCCAGTGTGATTCCTAGCTGCCTCCCAGCGGGTTTGATACTCAATTGAATCTCTTCTTTACCCCCTTCAAAGGTATCGGAAATTTCACTGACACCCGGATATTTGCCCAACTCCTGCTTTAGAAGTCCGGCCACCTCTGTCATTTGGTCAAACTCAAATCCAGAAATTTCAACATCAATGGGACTCCCACCACGACCAATCTCGGCTCGATAGCTCACATTCACAGCGCCGGGAATACTACCTATCTCGCGGCGCCATTCGGCCACGAGTTCGCGACTACTAATGGCTAGGGTACGTTCTTCCGGTGGCGTAATCTCAAACATGACACGTCCACTATGACTGGCCTTACTACCACCACCGGAGCTGCCGGCCATGGACAAAACGGATTCAATGACGCTTTCATTGGTGATAGGGTCAATATGTCTTGCCTGTAGCTTCAACACCGCATCACTCATTCTTTGAATATGCTTTTGTGTCACCTCAAAAGGAGTTCCGGCTGGCATTTCCAATACAGCTCTAGCTGTCTCACTCTGCACGCGAGGGAAAAAGACAAAACGCACATGACCTGAAGAAACAAGACTAAATATAATAATTGCACCACCCACAAAAAGTGATAACACCAGGTAGCGATTACGCAGTGCAGTTGCAAGCATCGGTTGATAAACGGTATGTATAAAACGTTCAAAACCGTCAGAGACTTTGTGCTGCATCCGTGCAAATACATTGGGTGTCTTCTCTGAGTGAAAATTCAGATGGCTCATGTGCGAAGGCAAAACAAACTTTGACTCGACAATAGAAAACAACAGTACGGGAATAACAATTAACGGTATCTGTGCGAATAATTGCCCGCGTGCCCCCTCAATCATGAGTAACGGGGCAAAAGCTGCCATGGTGGTTAACACACCAAAAGTGACAGGCATGGCAACTTCTTGGGTGCCGTCAATGGCTGCCTGAACCGGATCCTTTTTACGCCGCATATGCGAGAAGATATTCTCACCAGTCACTATGGCGTCATCGACAACGATGCCCAGCACTAAAATAAAGGCAAACAAACTCAGTAAATTCAACGACACTCCAAAGATCGGCATCAAAGCTATACCGCCAAGGATAGAAACCGGCACACCTACAAACACCCAGACAGCCACCCAAAATCGTAAGAATAACGACAACAAAAGCACCACTAGAATGCCACCTTGCATGGCACTGTTTGTCAACGTATCCAATCGTGCTCTGACGGTTCGGGACCAATCGCGCCAATACCCGAGGGTTACGCCATAAGGCATGCTCGATTGCGCGGTTAGCAGATACTCCTTGACCTCATCTGCAACGGTTATCGCGCTTTGTAAACCCGTGCGGTACACATCAATTTCAATACTGTTTTGACCGTTAAATTGTTGCTCTATTTGAGCTTCTTCAAAGCCGTCTTTGATTATTGCGATATCGCCAATCGTTACCCGCGTCCCATCACTACCAGAACGCACCACAATGGCTCCGAAATCAGCAGCCTCATAGGCTTGTCCACGAGTTCGAAGCAACACTTCTCCACTACCCGTTGTAATGGCACCAGCAGCCAGATCTAGCGAGCTGGCTTCGATAGCTTGGGAGACAGCAGCCAGTGTCAAGCCATAACCTTCAAGGGCACGCTGCGATATTTCAATACCAATCTCGTAGGAACGTGCACCAGACACTGAGACAGTAGATACATTCGGCAAGGCTTCCAGATCATCCCGCACCCTGGCGGCTATCAGGCGAAGTTCCTTTTCGGGCATGGCTCCAGCCACAACGACACTGATCACTTCGCGATTTGCCGAAGGAATGGTAATTCTGGGGGTGCCGACTTCAGACGAAAACGTGCTGATGCCATCAACGCGCTGCTTGATATCGTCCAGAATTTTCTCAGGGTCGTAACCACTGGCCACTTGGACAGATACGGTTCCCACCCCTTCATTAGCCATTGAGGTCATGCTCTTGATGCCTTCAACGCTTTGTATCGCCTCCTCAACTTTTACCGTGACGCCCAATTCAACTTCGCTAGGCGTTGCACCTCGAAACGGAATGTTCACATTCACGCTATCGAGCTCAAAACTTGGAAACACTTCAAGCGGAATCCGGGTAGCGAGTGCCGATAAACCCCAGACAATGATGAATATCATTAACAGATTGGCCGCGACCGAATTTCGTGCAAACCAGGCAATCAGTCCGTGCATCAGTTAAGCCCCTTGCCTTGTCCAGGTTTTCGCTTTTTCTCACCCGCCACCTTTACTGGCGTCCCATCCGTGACAGTACTCAGCGGTGTGATAACAAGGGCGTCGTTGTCGGCTAATCCGACGGTTATGGCGGCAAATTCATCGTCAGACCACGCAACGGTTACAGCGCGACGTACAATCGTATTTTCATCCGTCATGATCAATACTTCGCGCTCCTCTCGCAAAGCTCCACGCGGTATTACGAATACATCCTTCAGGACCTGGCCAGCAATTCGAGCACTCACGTACTGACCTACCCGCAAAGGGAAATTTTCGACAGACGTGACATCTAAACCGTAGGGTTTATTAACTCTGACAATGACATTGAGCTGCTGAGTCGCTGCATCGATACCTTCAACACGGTTTAGCGTCCCTTCCCATATTCGTGTGTCACTACCAATAATCGCTGTCAACTCCACTTGCGCACTTCCGGCCGTATCCAGATAAGTCAGTTGACGGTTGCTTAAGGGTAACCGGACATCAACCGATTCAATCCCGTGAATTTGTCCAATGGGTGAACCGCGTGAGACAAATTGCCCCGGGTCCACCGTGCGCGCGGACACAATGCCGTCGTAGGGCGCAAGCAGCCGAGTTCTTTGCAAATCCAGCTCGGCACGCAGAACCTGTGCAAGTGCTGCATCCCGATTGGCATTCGCTGCAGCCAATTGGGGCTCACGCAATGTCAATGAAGAGGGTTTGCCTCGCCGGCCCAAGGCTTTCCATTCGGCGCGAGCACTATCGGCCAATGCCGATTGTTCTTCCAACTGAGCATCTGACTGAGCCAAATTAGCTTTTGCCTGTGTCAAAGCAATGTCATAGTCACGTCGATCTATTTCAACGAGCATCTCACCCACACGGAATTTCCCCCCGATAACAAACGAATCACCCAGGGACGAGACAGTACCAGCGACTTCTGGAACGAGCTTATTGGTATTTGTCGGCTGAACCGTACCCTGACTGCGTATAATCACGGGATAATCTGTGCGTTGGAGCCGATCTACCTCTACCAACAAAGTATTGGGAGGGGGTGTGCGAGAGACTGGTTCGGGTTTGTTAGCCTTAATGATTTTAGAGGCCCCAAAGGCTACTAAAATCACGGCAAGGGGCAAAACAATGCTGATCAGACGCTTCATTGAGCAAACATTCGCTTTATTGTAAGAATCATTTTTTGTAAGAATCGTTAGAAAACTGAATAACTTGTTGTTAAGAATGCTGCGCGGTGCACGGACTTGCCCAATCAATCGACCAATCGCGCATTAAACAGTTACCATACCGTATCAGCCTGAGAACCATTACATGTCCGCACGGCCCACAGATTCACAGCCTCGCGCGCTCTTCGATTATCCGCCCTATTGGGCAGAGTGTTACGGACGAGCGCCTTTTTTACCAATGAGCAGAGCCGAAATGGACGAGCTCGGCTGGGACAGTTGCGACATTATAGTTGTTACTGGAGACGCTTACGTCGATCACCCTAGCTTTGGTATGGCCATTGTGGGCAGATTACTGGAAGCTCAGGGGTTCAGAGTGGGCATCATTTCTCAGCCAGATTGGCAGGACAAATCGGCATTTGAGGTACTAGGCGCCCCCAATCTGTTCTTCGGTATCACGGCCGGCAACATGGATTCCATGATCAATCGTTATACCGCCGATCGGAAAATTCGCTCTGACGATGCGTATTCGCCTGACGATGTCGGTGGCAAACGTCCAGACAGAAGCTCGATCGTATACTCGCAGCGATGCCGCGAAGCGTTTAAAGACACACCGATAGTCATTGGTGGCATCGAAGCATCTTTGAGACGCATCGCACATTACGATTACTGGCAGGACAAAGTCAGGCGCTCAATACTTGCCGATGCCAAAGCCGACTTACTCGTCTACGGTAACGGTGAACGGGCCATTGTGGAAATTTCCCACCGCTTAGCAGCGGGTCATGACATAAAGCAGATCATGGATGTCCGAGGCACGGCCATGATGATCGACGAACTGCCAACAGATTGGATAGTCATCGATTCTAGCAAAGTTGATAAGCCAGGCCGTATCGAAGAGCCAATCAACCCTTATATTGTGCCGGAAGATGGCTCGGCAGATGCGGCAGGATCACCTTGCAGTGACAGCGCCTCTGCAGACCCTATGGCCGGAGCTCCGCCACTGGCCGCCGACACTCAGGTGCTGACGTTCATGAGTCGTGAAGAGCGACAGTCCATTCGTCAGCAGAAGCGAGACAAAACCGTTCTCCGGCTGCCCTCTTTTGACATGGTCACCCACGACAAAGTGCTCTATGCCCATGCCAATCGTGTTCTGCATCTGGAAACGAATCCAGGTAATGCCCGAGCCATGGTGCAAAACCAAGGCGGTCAAAAGCTCTGGCTCAATCCGCCACCCATTCCTCTGACGACCGAAGAAATGGATTATGTGTTCGATCATCCCTATGCTCGGGTTCCACACCCGTCTTATGGCAAGGCGCGAATCCCTGCTTACGATATGATTCGGTTTTCCGTCAACATCATGCGCGGCTGTTTTGGTGGCTGCACATTTTGTTCGATTACGGAACACGAAGGCCGTGTTATTCAGAATCGTTCGGAAGATTCGATTATCAAGGAAATCGAGATCATTCGTGATGAGGTCCCAGGATTCACCGGTGTTATTTCTGATCTGGGTGGCCCCACAGCGAATATGTACCGCCTTGCGTGTAAGTCACGTGAGATAGAAGCAAACTGTCGTCTGCCTTCGTGTGTATATCCTGATGTCTGCTCCAACCTCGACACCGATCATTCCTCGCTTATAAAGCTCTATAAGCGCGCGCGTGATCTACCGGGCGTCAAAAAAGTGCTTATCGCATCAGGCCTGCGGTACGACTTGGCCATTAAATCCCCGGAATACGTGGAAGAGCTGGTCACTCATCATGTCGGTGGGTACTTGAAAATCGCCCCTGAGCATACCGAACGTGGCCCTCTGGACAAGATGATGAAGCCAGGGATCGGTGCGTACGACGAGTTCAAGGCAATGTTCGAAAAATTCACCAAGAAGGCCGGGAAACAACAGTTTCTGATTCCCTACTTCATCGCTGCACATCCGGGCACAACTGATTCGGACATGATGAACTTGGCGCTATGGTTAAAGAAAAATGGTTTCCGCGCAGATCAAGTGCAAAATTTCTATCCCTCGCCAATGGCCACTGCAACCACCATGTATCACACCGGCAAGAACCCACTTAAGCGGGTCAAGCGCGATGGCGGTGATGTGCCTACAGCGAAATCAGGAACTCAGCGAAAGCTGCACAAAGCCTTCCTTCGCTACCATGATCCACAGAACTGGCCCATGCTGCGTGAAGCATTAAAATCAATGGGACGTGCGAATCTTATTGGTAATGGGAAACAGCACCTTGTACCCACTTATCAGCCAAAAGGTGACGGTGGGTATCAGAACGCTCGGCGCAAGAACAGTACTCCCACAGAGCGTCAAGCAGGACGTGGTGCGGCAGGTAAAACTGAAGTGCGTAAAGGACAAATATTATCGCAGCACACAGGTTTGCCACCTAGAACGACTGAGTAGTTCTCAACAGGCTTAGGCTCATATTGTAGAGTGCGCCCGATAGTTGGGCGCACAGTATAAATCTAGACTAAACCCCCTGACCTGTTCTGCCTATCAGAATTGCCTGAATCGACAGGCCCAGCTGCTCTGCAGCATCAAACAAGCCGCGCGTCATACCGTCGTTCAACGCCGTGACATATCGTTGGCCAGCATTGGTTTTCAGTACAGCTGAGTAGGCTTTTAGACTGTCAGTGGACTGCTCCTGAAACACAAATGCCAACGTTTCGAGCGAGCTTTGACGATAAATTCGTGTCAGTGCCGGGCGCTGTTCTTGGGCTTCGAATAGCAACTGCTTCGGGCTCAATCTATCGTTGAGCGGTAGCACCGGAGTTAAACTCACCTGCATCGCGACCTGCATACCAATCATTGCATCAACGGCTCCAACGGTTGCCTGCATTGCACGTTCAAGGTCATGAATAGCACGCTGGCGCTCAACATCAAGACCATACATACCCGTTTCCTCGTACCACAGTTGAAACCGATCGGCATGTTCAAGAACACTATTTTCTAGCTCAGAGCGGCGCAATGATGTGCCTCTCTCACTCGAATAAAATTGAATTAGGCCGCCCATCTCGTTTGCAGACAAAGACGCGTTTAATTCGTTTAAAACTGAGTCTCTTATAGTCTGTGAGTGAAATACAGATGAGACTGCGGTTTTGAGTTGCGGGATGTCTTGTAATTCAAACGGGGCAACAACACCGTCTTCAAGCATCATCTTGTTAAAGCTGCTGTTTACAGCATCGGGTAGAACATCTAACTGATCATCAAAGCCACTCAAAGTTATTAGCATTTGAGCATTGTGTGTTTGCGCACCTACTGCTGCGCTAGAGAGTATGAATGTCAGCAACATCCCTGTTACTGACCAAAATACCACAGTGCGCTTTCTCATTAATACCGCGCCTCTTATTATTGTTTTCTTATTATTATCAAGCTGACAAAGTGCTCATCAACTTGTAATGAGGCTAACGGCACCGTTTCGGATCACCCCAACGCTAGACACGCAGAATGTGCTGAAGACCCGAGTATGTTACTTGTATTACCGAATACGTCACACTGTGACAAAGATAAAGGAGAAGGCATAGTCTAATTAGTGCAGCTGTTCTCTTGCCTCAAGCAGTTGTGCGACTATGTCGACTGACCAGGGCCCAGCACAAATAGTCTGATTACTGGGCAGAGCCACGATCATTGGGTTCAACCCGGCCTGTCGCAATGCTGGATGCTTAGCAACCATCTGACCACGTGAATACGTATCAGCACTATAAGGAGATTCAATAAGTGCAACAGGCGCCAACTGAATAAGCTCCTCCAAATGAATTACCCCGTAGGATTCTATGCCTTTATCTTCGGCAACATTGTGCCAGCCTGCCAAACTCATGGCTTCACCGCGTAAGGATGACCGGCCAACCGTATAACCGTTGGGATCATAGACGGCAGCCTTTGGCTGGCTTTGCCCATCATTACGCATACGGGTGTCCAGTATGTCTACACGCAGGTTTATCGCCGTTAACTGCATCCGCAAGGATTTCACAATCAAGGCAGCCTTAACTTCCTGATCAAGAATACGACCAACCAGAAGTATGTTGGCAAACATGTCCTCGAGAGAGTTGGCTATTGTTAGCGACTCAACTCTTAGGCCAAGCTCAGCCAACAGTGCTGAGGTATGTCTGGGTGTGTAGGGCCCGGTTAACACCACATCAGGCGCTAATGGCAGGATGTCCTCGGCCTGGGTTTCCACCTGAGGAAATTTTTGAGCCTGCTGATGAAAATATGAACCTGCCGAGTCCTTACTGAGTCTAGACAAGGCTTTTATCTGTGATGGTTCAGCCAGTAGCATGACCATCTGATCAGAACACAAGTTAATCGACAATACAGAAGGGGCCAATGCATGTGCGTTGGCCCCTATTGTATTCACACTCAGAGCGCCAAAAAAACACGCTCTAATGTGATTTTTCCACTTACTAGCCATCTAGAGCGCAGCAGTGAGTTATCGAATTACTGTGTTATGCGGCCTTCCAACTTCGGTGCATATGGAGCGTTAGCAGCAAGATACTCTGCTAATACGTCTTCCATATTGGGTCCGAAATCGTAGGCATTTTCAGCATCAGATGCAAACATCTTGTATCCGTCACCACCACCACGAACATAATTGTTAGTCACAACACTGTATATTTTGGCGGTATCGATTGCCTGATATTCGCCATCGACACTCACCATAACTTCGATCACTCGTCCTTCGTTAGCAGGTTTTGTAGCGTCCCATTTGAACGTAAGCCCTGCCACCTGTGGAAAACGTCCTTTAACTTCTTCAACCTGGCTTACGCCATTCTCAAGCGCTGCAACAATTTGTGCTCCACTGATATCAAATGTGGCCAATGTGTTCTGAAAAGGCAGTACCGTGAGAACTTCCCCCATAGTCACATCACCTTCATCGATGGATGAACGAAGACCACCTGAGTTCATGATAGCGATAGTGACACCTTGACCCTTAACCCGATCTAGCATGGCATCCGCAACCAGATTTCCCATCTCACATTCTTGAATACGGCACACTGCGCGATTGCCTTCAATTAACGCAGCTGATGAGGCAACGATTTTATTGCGAATTTCATCCAGAGGGGCTGCCAACTCTTGAACGCGTGCAACGATATCCGATTGTTCGGCGATACCACTGTCGATGATAATTGGCTCACCGGTAGCCGTAATTATTTCACCGGCATCGTTAAACGACACGGAGAGTTCGCCGATATATTTTCCGAAGGCATAGGCTTGCACTACCGCCGTGTTTCCAACCATGGTTGGGTATGGGCCAACTGCACGCTCATTGGTATTGGATAACAATGTATTCGTATGACCACCAACAATAACATCTACACCAGTTGTTCCAGCTGCGACTCGCTTATCCACTTCATAACCGGAGTGCGACAGGACGATAATCTTGTTAATGCCTTGTTTGGTTAAGGAATCCACCTCACCTTGCACCGCGGCAACAGGATCAGAGAAAGATATATTCTTGCCGGGGCTTGCCAGCTCATCTGTGTCTTCTGGTGTCAGCCCAATGATGCCGAATTTTTGACCACCTTTTTCAACAATGGTGGACTTCAGGATCTTGTTAGCAAGAGAAGGCTCTTGGCTAACGTTGGCATTAGACATTACGACAGGAAAGTTAACGTTGTCGATAAATTCACGCAGCACTTCTGGCCCGTCATCGAATTCGTGATTTCCGACAGTCATACCATCGTATTGCATGGTATTCATGATTTCTGCAGCTACCTTGCCTTTGTAGTAGGTGTAAAATAAAGAACCCTGGAACTGGTCACCACCGCTGAATAGCAGTGCATCCGGGTTACGAGTTCGTGCTTCAGCTACTGCCGTGACGAGCCGTGCATAACCACCGAAGCACTTGCCTTCTGTGTTGTCCTCAGCGGAACAAGGGCTGTCATATTTACTGATAGGCTCAACGCGGGAATGAAAATCGTTGGTATGCAGTATGGTTACTGTACTTTCTGCAAAGGCAGAAGCAGACGTCAATGACGCCAGTGCTAGCAATACAGATGAGGCCGCAAGTGCGGGCGTAAAGGGTAATTGCAATGTTTTCACAGTTGTCTACTTCCGTGGCAGTGGGACAGTGGTTCAGCGTAACAGATGCGACGGCAGGGGGGCTGGATGACACGCACCCCCAGGCCACCCATTTATTCGTAAATAGGGCAAAAAGTGTTGAAAGCCAGCTCGGTAAATACGCCTGGATCATTAAAGCGCTGGTTCTTATTGAGGGAATTGATTGCCTGCATGTCGTCAGCAGTCAGCTCAAAATCGAACAAAGCGGCATTTTCAAGTAAACGCTCAGGTTTGGATGTTTTCGGAATTATCGCGTTGCCACGCTGAACACCCCAACGTAATACGACTTGAGCTGGTGTTCTGCCCACTCGTTGTGCAATGTCAACAACTGCTTTTTGCTGCAGTACCGATTCATTTGCCTTAGCCATGTCCAGTTCGAGATAGGACAGAGCACCCAGCGGTGAGAAAGCCGTAACCGCAATGTCTTCCTCAGCGCAAAATCGGACTAACTTTTCTTGGGTCAGGTAAGGGTGGGACTCGACTTGCAATACGGCAGGTGGAATGCGGGCATAGTTTAATAAATCGCGCACAAGGCTAACACCATAATTACAAACCCCAATGTGGCGAGTCAGTCCGCTATCAACCAATGTTTCCATAGCTTTCCAGGTATCGGACAACGGCACTTTCGCAGGCTTCATGCAAGGAACGTCTGCAGACGGATCAAAAATCCATTCTGGTGGGTAACGAGTTTCAATCGGCACGTACTCCAGTGCTATTGGAAAATGCACCAAATAGAGATCGAGGTAGTCGAGTCCCAGGTCATGTAAGGACTGATCCATAGCCATAACAACATGATCTGGATGATGGTAGGTGTTCCATAATTTGGATGTGACCCATAAGTCTTCACGAGTACAAAGGCCTTCATCAATGGCTCGTTTAATGCCCTCGCCTACCTCTTTCTCGTTCCCGTAATCACAAGCGCTATCCAGATGCCTATAACCAGCTTTGATTGCGTTAAAAACGACATCAGCCACATGTGCTTTATCAATCTTCCACAGGCCCAAACCAATAAGAGGCATCTGACCGTCAGCGCCGACATCCTGAGTAGGTATATTCATGTAAGTTCCGCGCGTCACTTTAGGACGCATTTAAAATAAAAGAATTCATATCGATGGCCTGCCCTGTGCGGATAGACTCCTGTGCAGCCACCCCAATACGAACAGCCTTGACGCCGTCCTCAGCGCTCACCTGCACGGGTGTCCCATTGAGCACTGCCTCTCCAAATTGCACGTGCTGATAAAACGTTGAGCCATGATGGTCACCAGCGGCTGCCAGATCTGGATCAACCTCAACCGTTTCAACTTGTGGTGCGCTTTGATCACGTGGGCTGTACACCACGCAAGAATGTCTATCGGCGGAAGTCGGCCAGAATCTGTCAGGACCAGGGATATAGGCATCTAGTTTGCCGTTATCACCAATGGCTGTCAGCTGCTCTTGAGGCTCAGCCCCGTCTGCAAACATGCAAAGCTCAAGACACGCCCTGACACCATTTTCAAAATCCACAATAACCACGGCATTGTCCAGTATGTCAGGAGTGCGTCCTGCATAACGTTCCTCAAGATGATTGACGTCCATTGCTCCACTGGCATAAACCCGCACAGCTTCGGAACCTGTGATCAATCGCATGAGGTCAAAATGGTGACAGCATTTTTCAACCAAAGTGCCACCCGTGTTCTCGCTGAAGCGGTTCCAGTCGCCAACTTTTTCAAGAAATGGGTAGCGATGCTCTTTGATGGTAAGCATACGCAAGGTACCAATCTCGCCACTATTCAATCGCTGTAAAAATCGCGTTGTTGGAGGCATGTACCGATATTCCATAGCCACCCAGAAAGCCGCTGGGTATCCTTCCAACTGTGTAAGTAAATCGGAGCATTGATCCAAGGTGGTACAAACAGGTTTCTCCGCCAGTATCGCTTTACCACTGGGGAGCAACTGCGTAATGATGGCGTGATGCGTAAAGTTTGGGGATACAATTAAAAATGCATCAACAGCGTTCAGATCAACATCGTCAATGTGTTCAAATCCCAAGACATTTTCGTTACCTAACGAATGAGCTAACTTAACGGCAGCCACTCGCATTCCCTGATCAGGATCTATCAGCGCAACAACCTCGGTATTCCAAGATTGAGTCTGAGTTACTAGCGCAAGATTGCGTAAGTGCTCCTGCCCCATCATGCCGGTGCCGATGACGGCATATCGCAAAGTTTTCATACGTGAAGTTTACGCGTATTTACGAGCTATCGTGTATGCATCAGACCAATCTGATCATATAGAAGCTTTCTCGTTGAGGCTATGACAGGTACACTCTCAGACTATGATCAAAGCAGCGAAATTCAGTATAGGACAGGTAGTTCGCCATAGGATATTTCCGTTCAGAGGCATCATCTACGATGTGGACCCGGAATTTGGCAACTCTGACGAATGGTATGAAGCAATACCGAGGGCGGTGCGACCGCGTAAGGATCAGCCCTACTACCATCTGTATGCCGAGAATGAAGAAACAGTTTACGAGGCCTATGTATCCGAGCAAAACCTATTGATTGACGAGACTGCGGTGCCGCTTCGTCACCCTAGAATTGCCATTGACTTCAAGCGCAGCGCAAGTGGAACGTACAAGCCGCTCAATTTGGCGACACACTAATATAGCGTCCGTCCGAGATGGCCAAGCAAGGCGTTAATTACACAGAAGCGCCGATATTCAGCCACATAAGCACTCTGTCCATAACTTCCGCTATTGGACTCTTCGCTATATTTGCTGTTGACTTGGTCGACGTATTCTTCATCGCTATGTTGGGTGAGCCGGAGCTTGCGGCCGCCGTAGGATTTGCAGGAACGGCACTCTTTTTTGGTGCCGCTATTTGCATCGGACTGGCCATTGCTGTCGCAACAGTGGTGGCTCAGGCGGTTGGTGCAGAATCTATTAAGCAGGTCCCGGACGCGGTCTCGAACACAGCCCTAGACGCGACGGCCCCTGCCTCTATGCGCCTGGCCATACACGGGCTGACATTCATAATTATGCTAACGACACCCGCCATGATTATTAGCCTCATTTATGCACCTTGGCTCATTGGCCTTATGGGAGCAAAAGGCCAAACGCTCGAGCTTGCGGTTCATTATTTTCGTATCGTAGGAAGCGCACTACCCATTCTAGGCATGGCGATGGCAGCCACATCACTACTGAGAGCCGTCGGTGAAGCAAAATTAGCCATGTGGGCGACGATCATAGGCGGCTTGGTCAATGCCGTTCTCGACCCCTTATTAATCTTCGGGTTTTCCCTGGACTTAACTGGCGCCGCTATCGCCTCAGTTATATCTCGCTGTACTGTTGCAGGCTTTGCCATCTATTTTATTGCTGTTAGGCATAACCTTTTGCAAAAGCCCGACTGGTCTCGCTTCAGTAGCGACATTCGCCAGCTCACGGCTATCGCAATTCCGTCACTTATTACGAATTTGGCGGGGCCTTTTGGTGCTGCTTACGCCACCACACAAATGGCTCGATTTGGTACCGACGCGGTGGCGGCCGCTGCAGTTATCGGTCGAATCACACCAGTTGCCTTTGCAGGGCTCTACGGACTATCAGGTGCAGTGGGTCCGGTAGCTTCACAAAACATGGGGGCTAAACAATGGCACCGTGTTCGACAAACACTTTTGTCCAGTGGCGTCTTTGTTAGCCTCTATGTTGTCCCCGTGGCTATTGGCATATTTTTGATTCAAGACCTGTTGGTCGATATTTTTGAACTGGAGGCCGAAGCTGCTGAATTACTGCACTTTTACTGCACGTTCATCGCTATCAGTTACTGGCTTTTTGGTCTGCAGCTAGCAGCTAACCCGCTATTCACCGCGCTGCGCCACCCAGGTTACGCCACAGTCAGT
>JBLHWG010000029.1:0-26165 GCA_047629055.1 Halioglobus sp. | reverse complement strand
CGTGTACCGTGGAAGTTGTCTGCCATAACCACTTCCGGATAGTGTCCATAGCGCTCATGGAAGCTCTCCACCTGCTCGGGCAAGTCATTGCCTTCATGGAAAGCATCCCAACTGTGGCAATCAATTCTCGCCAATCCATCGGCATCAAGACTGACGTTGATTTTTGCACCAAACTCCGTCGATTTATGCTGTTTACCTCTAACAATCGGACGGCGTATCCACACTAACAATGAGGGGGCAAAAGGCTTCTGTGCTTAATGATAACTGCACCGATCACCAGTCGTGCAGGCTTAGCGGGGCGCCCGAGCGTCGAATTGGCAAACTCTCAAGGTAAGGCCCGCTCAGCGCTTCCCACGCAATGGCATCTGCTAGCTTGCCCCAACGGTTCTCCTCATTGAGTTCGCTCAAAAAAGGCCAGTCAAATTCTGCCAGTGTGAGCTGCTTTTCGTTGGCCTCTCGGATCATGGGTGCACGCCTTTTCTCACCTGCGGTTCACTTTACCGTGCACCAGTTTAACCGTTTTATTCAAATACCCCTTTTTTTAAAGCGTTAATCTTTATTCAGCAGGCTCTAAATAGGCATACACGTTAGCCCTGCCTATCGACTAAGCCTTTGACAGCGAAGACTACCAGCTAGACTCCACCATAATCTTTTTTGTGTTCGCCAATCCATCTCCTGACAAGAGCTTGCACAGAACTGGAATCGCTTTCCAACAGAGTATCAGCAATGTCACTGACATCATCAAGTAGATCATCATCACGACCTAATTGTGCAATTCGGAATTCTGCCAAACCTGTTTGTCGTGTACCTAGCACCTCGCCTGCTCCTCTTAATGCCAAATCCTTTTCTGCAATGACAAAACCATCATTTGTTTCACGCATGATTCCCAGCCGCTCTCGGCCGTTATTGGACAGAGGTGCCTGAAACAGCAGAATACAACTACTCTGCGCACTTCCACGACCAACACGTCCGCGCAACTGATGTAACTGTGACAGCCCTAGCCGCTCTGAATTCTCGATAATCATCAACGAAGCATTAGGCACATCAACACCCACTTCTATTACTGTTGTTGCTATCAACAAATCAATTTCTCGTGCTTTAAACGCCTGCATGATTGCTTCCTTTTCACGAGGCTTTAGCCGCCCATGAACCAACCCAACACGGTGCCTGGGAAGCATTTCTTGCAAGGTGGCAAACGCATCTTCTGCTGCTTCCGCTTGAAGAGACTCTGACTCTTCTATCAGCGTGCACACCCAGTAAACCTGTCGACCTTCGTCTATAGCAGCATCAACACGATCTATTATTTCGATTCGTCGAGTGTTATCTATTGCAACTGTGGTTACCGGTTTGCGTCCCGGAGGCAATTCATCAATGATGGAAACATCAAGATCTGCATAGGCGGTCATTGCCAACGTACGGGGGATAGGCGTTGCAGTCATGATCAACTGATGTGGCAGCGTATTAATGTCAGCACCTTTATTCCTGAGCGCCATTCGTTGATGCACACCAAATCGATGTTGTTCATCGATAATGGCCAACCCCAAATTCTCAAACTCGACATCTTTTTGAAACAACGCATGCGTACCTACGACGATGCGCTGTTGCCCCATTGCGATGGCTTCAATGGTCGAGCGCCTTTGCGCAGCGCGCAGCTTTCCAGTCAGCCACCCCACGCTAATCCCTAAAGGCTCAAACCATTGTGAAAAATTGAGCATGTGTTGCTCTGCTAGGATTTCAGTGGGAGCCATCAGCGCAACTTGATAGCCACTCTCCACGGCCTGAGCAGCAGCAAGGGCTGCGACAACCGTCTTTCCAGAACCCACATCCCCCTGAACCAAACGTAGCATTGGCTCTGGCGTTCCCATGTCGTTGATTAACTCAAGCAGCACACGATTTTGTGCGCCTGTTAAAGAGAACTCTAACGAGCGTCGCAAAGCGGCCATCAGTTTACCCGGAGGCCTTACAAGAGGGGCGTGTTGCTGCAACGCATTTACCCTCAACAACCTCAACCCGAGCCGATGCGCAACGAGTTCCTCCAGAGCCAATCGTCGATGAGCCGGGTGGAGCCCCTCTAATAGAGCCTGAACATCTGCGTTGGGGGGTGGACGATGTACGATACGCAGAGCTGATTCAAGATCGGGCAGTCCGGAATTCTTAAGCGTCTCAGGCGGCAACAGATCTCTAATCACCGTGGCATTGAGCTGCGAAAGAGCCTGGTCGCTCAACTTTCTCAACGTCGCTTGCTGCACGCCTTCCGTGGTTGGATAAAATGGGGTGAGTGTATCGCCCAGATCCACATCAGCTGATACATTATCGGCTAGCACCCGATACTCTGGATGAACCATCTCCAGCATTGCAGGCCCACGGCGTGCTTCGCCAAAACAACGTACCTGCCGCCCTCGCTCAAACTGTTTGACTTGCTGTTGATTGAAATGGAAAAATCGCAACATTATCGAACCAGTGCCGTCATTGATTCTGACCAGCAATGAGCGACGTTGCCGTATAACAACGTCAGCTACCAGAACCTCTCCACAAATAACCGCCTCACGACCCGGGCTCAATACGCCGATTTGGGTTAGCCGTGTTCTGTCCTGATACCTGAAAGGAAGATGAAACAGTACATCCTGAAGCGTGAATATCCCAATGGTTGCAAGTTTCGCAGCCATCGCTCCACCCACCCCTTTCAGAGTCTGTACAGGCGCAGCATCGAGAGCCTGTGGAGTAGTGACGGATTTATCGACCATGGCGCATGAAGGTTTGTCCAACCTGAAGCGAGTTAGTCACCCAGGTACATAACGCCTTCAACTTCAACCGCCACATTGCGAGGTAGCGACGCTACTCCAATGGCGGCGCGAGCTGGGAATGGGGCATTAAAACGTTCTTCCATGACCTCATTAACCAAAGGGAAATCAGCAAGATCAGTCAGGAAAACCGTTAATTTGACCACCTGATCAAAAGAACCACCACTGGCCGTACATACTGCTTCCAGATTATCGAATACCTGAACAATTTGTGTGCGGACATCATCGCTAACCAACTCCATGGTGGCGGGTACCAACGGGATCGCACCTGAAAGATAAACCGTGTCGCCAGCCTTTACAGCCTGGGAATAAGCACCAATGGCACTAGGAGCTTTATCGGTACTAAACGTTTTGCGTGTCATGAGGGATCTCTTCTGAGCATTAAATCTATGCAGCCGAGTATATAGTCTCGCTCACAAAATCACGACCTCGGTACAATAATGATCTCCCTGAATTCCCTCAGATATAAAAACGGGCTTGAACATCAACTTTCGCGTTTGACGCTTCGAACCACCGTCAAATTCCGCAGCCTGCGAACAATACGGGCCAATTGCATCCGATTTTCAACCGACAGCACAAATCGAATACTAATGTTGTCTTCGCCGCGATTGTTGAAGTCCATGTTTTCGATATTCACATTCATCAAAGACATGGTGGACGTGACACGGGCTAGTGCACCAGGCTGGTGTAACAAATGAATGAGTATGACAACATCAAAATTCCCTGAAATGTCAGGCGACCAATCTACAGCCACCCATTCCTTGGGACGCCGCCGGAATCTACGTACATTACGACACCCAGCCCTATGAACAGCAACACCTTTACCAGGGGTGAAAAATCCTTGCACATGATCGCCAGGGATCGGATTGCAGCAACGAGACATGTATAGAGTCGGGCTCGTCGCGGTTTCAATCATCACCGGCGCAGTATCGCGCATGGGAAGTTGCTGGGTATCAACAACATCACCAGACTCAACAGCTATCAATCTTTCTGCTATCTGACTAGGCAAGTTCAATCCTAGGCCAATATCTTCATAGAGCTCCTGTACTTCGGTAAATCGCCTTTCAGCCAGTACGTCATGCATTACTTTTTCTGGAATATTGTCTAAAGACTTACCATGGCGCCCCAGTGCTCGCCTGAGTAATCGCTCACCGAATTCGACGGCTTGCGTTCTGTCCAGAGCGCGCAAATGCTGACGAATAGCAGTACGTGCTTTGGCCGTCACGACCGAATTAAGCCACATCGGACTAGGCGCTATTTGAGTACCTGTAATGATATCAACCGTCTGGCCACTTTCTAACGGCTCACTCAAAGAACACAATCGGCGATCGACCTTGGCAGCTAAGCATTTGTTGCCCACTTCAGAGTGAACAGCGTAAGCAAAGTCAACGGGGGTAGCTTTTCGAGGTAATTGGATTATTTTACCTTTAGGGGTGAAAACGTATATTTCACCCGGGAATAAATCGATTTTAACGCTTTCCACAAACTCAACTGTGTCATGGTCACCGTCCTGGATATCAGCCAAATTTGATAGCCATCCTGGTGTTTGACCGCGCGCTGGAGTGTTTCCGTCTTCCTTGTACGCCCAGTGCGCAGCAATACCTGATTCTGCAAGCTCATCCATTGACGGCGTACGAATCTGAACCTCGATTGGCGTCCCATCCGAGCCGTGATTCAATACCGTGTGCAGAGACTGGTATCCATTCTGTTTTGGGACCGCTATGTAATCTTTAAATCGTGAAAATATCGGTGGGTACAGTTGATGAACCAGGCCTAGCACCTGGTAACACTCCTCTGTCGAATCAACAACCACGCGCAGTGCCAACATGTCGAACACGCGTTGAAACGGTAATTGCTTTTTCAGCATCTTGTTGTAGAGGCTGTATAGGTGCTTTTCGCGCCACGTAATAGTCGGCTCTATACCTTTTTCGCTTAACGCAGTTTCAATACGAGCAGCAACCTTCGCAATGAGGTGATCCCGGCCACGATGGGATTGCTTTACAGTAGCCTCCAAAACCTTACTACGCATTGGGTAGCAGGCTCTGAACCCGAGATCTTCCAACTCTGTTTTGATTGCAAACATGCCAAGACGGCCAGCAATCGGTGAATACACTTCTAAGGTCTCTTTTCCGATTCGGCGGCGTTTATCTGGACGCAAGGACCCAATAGTTCTCATATTATGGACACGATCGGCCAGCTTGATCATAATGACGCGAATATCGGTCACCATGGCCAACAGCATCTTTCTAAAACTCTCAGCCTGCGCCACTTGCTTCGAGCGAAATTCCAAGTGATTGAGTTTACTTACACCATCAACGATATGGGTAACCTCTTCACCGAAAGCCTCAACCATGTCTTCGCGACTGACAGGGGTGTCTTCCAGAACATCGTGCAGCAGAGCCGCCATGATGCTGTAGTGATCAAGCTTCATGGAAAACACAACAGCCGCTACCGCTATGGGATGGGTAATGTAGGGCTCACCTGAACTTCGGGTTTGCCCTGCATGTGCGTCTCGCGCCATAGTGTAGGCGCGGGATACTTCGGCAATTTGTTCCGTAGAAAATCGAGTGCTGAGCTGCTCCAGCAAACTGGAATAAGCTATCCACTCTACACGCGTTGTAATACCGCCATTTAGGCTGCCGTCAAGAGGCAGTGCAAGCTCATCGGACATTAAAGATATATGGGGGGGGGAATCACTACTCACTGTTGTTATCTCTGTGGATAGCAACACAATTCAGGAACTGAGCCGGCTCCCTCTTCAACGTGAAGAGCGGAGCAGGTTTATGACACAGATAATATGTCTTAGAAATCTTCGCGTAGCTGGTCTTTATTTTCATAAATAATGGGTTCAACTGGCGCTGGTGGTGGTGTTGCTTCGTTAAGAATTTCTTCTCCAACGAGCCCATCAGCAATTTCACGTAACGCAATAACGGTGGGTTTATCGTTGTCGTCCGAAACCAGAGGCTCTGCACCCATGGATATGTTGCGAGCACGCTTGGACGCGATCAGAACGAGGTCGAAACGGTTATTAACCATCGACAGACTATCTTCTACGGTAACTCTAGCCATGAACGGACGTTTTCCTGCAAATCACTGAACGTTGTACTGTAGTGTGTTCTAGACGCGAAAGCCAGACCATAGATGTCTTTATTAGTGCTATTGACGTGTAATTCTTATGAATTTTGATAATTAGTCCTGAGTTAGGCTCGTTATGAGCCCAGCATGACGTAACGCCTGTCTGGATTTCTGCACGCGATTGCTGAGCACTACAGCCTTAAGCTCGCTAAGCGCCTCGTCAAAATCATCATTTATGATCAGATAATCGGCCTGATGGTAATGTTGCATTTCCTGCACCGCCTCTAATGTTCTTGCAACTATCACCTCTTCAGTGTCCTGCCCCCTGCCCTGCAATCTTTCGATGAGAGTCGCCCTGGACGGAGGCAAGATAAAAATCGACACCACGTCGGTGAGTTTTTGCCGCACTTGAGCGGCTCCTTGCCAGTCAATTTCAAGAATCACATCATGGCCGTAATGCAGCGAATCATTAACAGCCCCCATACTTGTACCGTAATAGTTACCGAATACATCGGCATACTCCAGAAACTGATCTTCTTCGACCATGCTTTCGAAGGTTTCTCGCGATACAAAATGGTAATCGTGCCCTTCGTGTTCAGCTGGTCTTTGCGGGCGTGTGGTGTGGGAAACCGCCACCGTCAAATCCTTCAACTCTGAGATAATTCGGCGAACAAGACTGGTCTTGCCAGCACCCGATGGCGCCGACACGATAAACATCTGTGCGTGACTATTCTGCATAAAACCGTTATCGGATAAATTTTGAAAAACTACACTGCCGTTAATATAGCGGTTACACGATCACTCCAGGACACCTTTTCGATGGTACTTACAGAATCAGCCACGATGGCAATCGGCTCACAAGCCCCAGAATTCACCCTGCCTGACACTAGAGACAACCAGCCGGTCTGCTTGTCAGATTACAAAAACAAGCCTTTGTTAATCGTTTTCATGTGCAACCACTGTCCTTATGTCGTGCATCTGGTCGACGAATTGGCAGCTATGGCTCACCAATTTGCCGCTGATGGCATTGCGACGATCGCCATCAGCTCCAATGACAGCGCTAAGTACCCACAAGATGGCCCAGACAAAATGGGCGATTTGGCACGAGGGGGCGATTGGCAGTTTCCCTACTGCTTTGATGAAACTCAAGAGACCGCCAAAGCTTACGGTGCTGTTTGCACACCGGATATTTTTCTGTTCGACGCAGATCATGGGCTGTATTACCAAGGACAGTTTGATGAGACTCGGCCTGGACAGGGAAAGGCTCATGGTGGTGATTTGAAAAAAGCTGCGGCATCTTTGCTAGCAGGTGAAGCCGCGCCCAGCCCAACTCATCCCAGCGTTGGCTGCAGTATTAAGTGGAAAAGTTGAACCCGTTAGTATCGGTACTGCTGCCGGTAAGGCAATGGCGAAGCACAACATCTGACGCTGTCGCTAGCCTGCTGGCTCAATCAATGTCCTCTTTGGAGATTCTTGTCATTGGTTACGACGATGTGCAAGGGATTCTGGACAGGCTTCCAAATGATGATCGAATCAAAGGCATTGCGCGGCAAGGTAGCGGGCTAGTGGCCGCGTTGAACACAGGCCTTTGTGCGTCTTGTGGCACGTATATCGCCAGAATGGACGACGACGACGTGGCTTACCGCTCGCGATTGGAAACCCAACTCGACTATCTTATGGCGCATCCTGAGGTGGAACTATGCGCTGGCAGAATTCGCTTTGTAGACTTTGAGGGCACAACCGAGCATGTTAAAGCAGGCAACTTACGATATGCCGAATGGTTAAACGCCCTTACAAGCAATGACGATATTCGGACAGCTTGCTATACCGAATGTCCAATGCCTCATCCAACTTGGATGGCTCATAAAAAAGTTTGGCAAACTCTGAATGGGTACAGGGATTTCGATGGGCCGGAAGATTATGACTTCATTCTTCGCGCCATGGTTGAGGGTGTGGTGATGGGCAAACCTGAGCCGGTGTTACAAGATTGGCGCGAACACCCTGATCGACTGACCTATACCGATGAGCGATATAGAAGAGAAGCTTTTACACGCTGTCGTGCTTGGGCAGCTACACAAGTGACCAGTGGGCTTGATCTTCACAGAGGGCGAGAGGTTTGGTTGTGCGGAACCGGTAGGAATGCTCGTTATTGGCATGATGCCTTAGAAAATTGCAATGTGAGTGTTCTAGGTTTTGTTGATATCAAGTCGACAGATGCCAATCGGTTGAAACGGAGTAAGCCTGTTATTGGTTATGACGATTTGCCGAAGCTTCGTAGAGACGGGTTGGTAATTACAGCGCTTTCGGAGCCCGCAGCTAGGGCTCGGTTGCAGAGGTACTTTGATCAGCAGCGGTGGCAGTCTGGCCAAGAATATATATTGGGCGCTTGAGGCTCAAACCTATCCCACCATTATTCAATCAATGGGGAACTACGCCTACTAAAACGAACCAGCAAAACGCATCGATCAAAAATGGCGGGACAATAATTGACGAACCTTCTGGAAGATATTTTTACTATCCTCCTCCCCATCAAAACAAACTATTCAAAGCCACCCCAAGACCAAGCCGCTGCTGATGATGGTTGTAATCAATTAGCGAATCTCCGTAGCCGTTGAAATACTGTACGAACCCCCTGAACTTTGCGAATAGCGGGAAGGTCATGCCGATAGTTATTGCACCTTTGTTGGTTGATGGATTTCCACGTACACGAACGGCATATTCCTTTTTGTATTTCCGCCACGACATACCCGCTTCGCCATGACCCATAAAATCCAGAATATCCGGATTATCATCACCCTTTGGATCGTCTGGGGTCTCCTTGGCATCTTCCGGTATTCGATACCAAGGGCGTACATAAGCCACGAATGCACCGTTCTCATAAAGCAGACTTGCATACAAGCGATTCCAGCTTCTTGACAACCCCGGTGTCTGGCCGTTGGATTGATGCTCGAAACCAACCATAACCGCAGTATTGCCACCGAATGGCCCCCACAACAGAGGCACTATATAAAATATTTCAGGTTGATAGTTGGTTTCACGAAACGGGCTGGACAAAGAGCTTGAATACAGTTGCCACCATGCCTCCAGAGTTATTCCAACCGACAGAGCGTCCTTCTCAAATAAAATATTGTTTTCATTAAGCTGACTCTTCAGGCTAATTTGGAATTTAACTTCGGCTGGCTGTAAACCGTTGCCCAGTGGCACGTCGTTTTGCTCATATACAGCCTCATTGATACCCGTCGAATAACTCACTGGCAGAATAAAGTTGTGCTTGTGCGCTGTTAACACGTAAGGATTGAAGGCATCCTGTCTTTCCTTAAGGATACGCTCGGATATCGCACCCGTTTCTATAGTTGTGCCAGCACTGGGTTTCTCACCCGGTTGCAAAAGTGAACGCTCATCCGAATGCTCCAGCGGCTCAACTCCACCGTTTTTTTCAACTTCGAATGGCAATGAGTTCGGCACGCTGGCGCAGGCGCTAAATAAAAGCACGCAACAAAGGGCAAAAGTTAGCCTTGAATAGAACGATTGTGAGGCCATACGTTTAGGGGGTATTTTGATCACGAGCAATCGCCTAGAATACCGCGAAAACATATGACAATGCGTCGCGATACAATACACGAACTAGGACAGTCGCTAACCATCCGTTCGTATCATTGAGCGTCAGCAAGTAGCAAGTCCCCAGCCTTTTCGCCAACCATAATAGAGGGCGCGTTGGTATTGCCCGTGGGTATACTCGGAAATATAGAGGCATCCGCGACTCGCAAATTCCGAATACCATGCACTTGTAACTTCTCATTCACCACAGAGAGCTTGGAATCTTGTCCCATGCGACACGAACAGCAGGGATGGAACACCGTCCAGGCATTGTCTCGCACGAATTCCATCATTTGCTCATCGGTATGTATTAAGTTTCCTGGGTAGACTTCTTCATCGATGACAGAGTTAAACGCTGGAGCTGCGATAAATTGCCGCATGAGTCGCATCCCCTTGAGCATCAAATTCCGATCGTGCTCAGTGCTCATATAGTTTGGCTGGATTCGTGGAGCCTCCAAGGGGTCGCTAGAGCGTATGTTCACAAAACCCCGACTGGTTGGCTTACACGGGTTAAATCCCAATAAAAAACCGGGAAACGGATCTGGGCTTATCAAGGGTCGCGTACCCGGCGGCGCACGTGTGTAGCTTACCGGTGAAAAATATAGCTGCAAATCAGGGCCTGCCAATTCAGAAGACGTTTTTATAAATCCACCTGCTTGGTTCAAGCTAAGACATAGCGGGCCTTTGCGCCCAATCGCAAACTGAAGTGCTGCTCGGGCCTTTCCATGCCAGGGACCAAGCTCTTGATTCAAGGTCGGCACTGATGATCTGCAAACAATATCAGCTCCAAGATGATCGCTAAGATGTTGCCCTACTGATGGCAACTCATGCTCAACCGACACGCCTGCAGCCATTAAGACATCGACAGGTCCGACACCGCTTTGCTGCAACAGCTGAGGCGAATTTACGGCACCCGCACACAGAATAACTTCGGCCCGAGCTTTGGCAGCCTGCAACTCTCCATTGCGTTCATACTCAATACCTATCGCCGTATGATTTTCAATGATCACCCGACGTACATGTGCATGTTGCTGCACAACAAGGTTTCCTCGCCGCATCGCCGGGCGTAAGTAGGCTCTGGCAGTGGATGCGCGCAAGCCGTTTTCAGTGGTTATTTGATAGAGAGCAGCGCCCTCCATATCCCCCGCGTTGTAATCATCATTACGAGGAATCTGTATTTGTTCTGCCGCATCAAGATACGCCTCACACAAGGGATGAGACATGTTGAAAATGTCGGTAACAGATAAAGGTCCGTCCTGCCCACGTCGACTATCAGGCTTTCCACCCCACGATTCCATACGACGAAATAAGGGCTCGACGTCATCCCAACCCCACCCCGGTGCAACCGATTCCCATTGGTCATAGTCACTAACGTGACCTCGCACATAGACCATGGCATTGATTGAGCTGGACCCACCGAGCACTTTGCCACGTGGCCAATAACTGGGCTTATTATTTAACTGCGGTACGGGCTCAGTCAAATATTTCCAGTTCACCCGCTCATCGTAGTAAACCTTGCCATAGCCCAAAGGCAATTGAACGTACGGCGTAAGATCCGAGCCACCAGCCTCAAGCACTAGAACGCTGTGCCTACCTGATTCACTCAAACGGTTTGCAACCACAGCACCCGCTGAGCCTGCGCCAACAATTATGTAATCAAAATGAGTAATCGATGCCATGGGGTAATATTATATAAAAGCTCTGATTGAAACTTCCTTCCAAGCGGCAGAAGTTTTCTAAACCCCTCGCCTACGCATCAAACCGAGCATGGAAATACATCCCACCACAGGACCTACAGCCAAGACGCAAAACAGGAAGGGCCACCCAAATCGCTCTGCAACAAACGGTGTCAATTGAACGGTTAATATTGTTAGAGCAAATCCAAGGGCCGTTTGCAAAGACATTAGACTGCCAACCATCTCGGTGGGTGCCAAATCTGCAACCAAAGCTGAGAACTGGGCTGAGTCTGGAATAACAGAAAGCCCCCATAGAACAAACACTGCAGCCACCAGTGGCGCCGGGCCTGCAAATACGAAGGCTGCCAAAACAGCCGAACAGGCGCTAACGATCATGGCCACAATAGTTAGCTCGGCCTTACCGATTCTATCCGCGAGGCGCCCAGCAAAAGGGCACAATATCGCCCCAGAAGCAATCGCGAAAAAAGCAGTCAACTTAGACCATTCCACAGCGCTCTCCTGTGGCATCTGAAACAAATAGGAAGCAGAAGCAGCAGGTGCTATCCAGGCCCACAAGGCGTATAGCTCCCACATGTGCCCGAGGTATCCGATAAACGCCCTTCTGAGTTTTTTATCGGTCCAGGCACGCAAAACCAAGCGAGGATTCATCTTTGGCTGAGATGAATGGTAGGGACCCAAGGCTGTGAACATGACCAGCACAGCTGCAGCTATGGCTAATATCGATGCCAGTAAGGTCGTCAACTGCCAATTGGAACCACCTAGCCACGCCAGAAGATGCGGTGATGCCGAGCCGAGCGTTAATCCACCCACCAGCAACCCAACCAACCAACCTCTATCTTCTTTTCCCCAGCCTACGGCTATTTTCATCCCTACCGGATACACACCCGCCAGACAGAAGCCTGTTAGGAAACGCAAAAACACACTAAATTCGTTGCCAGGCTCAATGACCAATTGAAGCGCATTTAATAGTGCTGCCAATAACGCAGACACGGCGAATATTCGCCTCGGATCCAGCCGATCTGCGATACCAGACATAGCCACATAGATAGCACCAAATACAAAGCCTGCAGGCACTGCTGAAACCAACAGTGCCGACAGTACAGGGCTTAAATCGATCTGGCGGCCCAACTCCACTAATGTCGCTGAGGACACAAACCACAGCGTCATTGCAGTCACTTCTGCCAGTACAAGCAGAATGATGGACCTTGTCTTAAGGCGCAATCAGGATTCCCCGCTCACACCACAATAAATTGTGGCTGATTATCCGCGCTTTTTACGATTTGCAATATGAATTGCACGGCCATCAGCCGCCAAAGCCGCTTCGTGCATCGCTTCAGATAGAGTTGGGTGTGCATGAATAGTGCGCGCAATATCTTCAACTGTTGCTTCAAACTCCATGGCAAGTACAGATTGCGCCAATAGTTCGGAGGCACTGGGCCCGATCAGGTGTGCACCTAAAACTCGGTCGTTAGATTTATCTCTAATAATTTTAACCAACCCGGTGGTGTCACCTTTGGCCTTGGCTCGGCCACTGGCAGCAAATGGGAAACTACCCACTTGGTAGTCAACACCTTCACTTTTCAGCTGCTCTTCAGTCTTGCCTACCCAGGCAACTTCTGGATGCGTATAAATAACATTCGGCATAACATCATAATTAAGCGATGCGTTTTCACCAGAGATACGCTCGGCAACCATGACGCCTTCTTCGGATCCTTTGTGCGCAAGCATAGGGCCACGCACCACATCACCTATGGCATATACACCCGGTACATTTGTTTCACAATAATCATTCACGTGAAACAACCCCCTTTCGTCCTGCTGCACGTCGGCCTCTGAAGTGCAGACGTCGTCCGTGAAAGCACGCCGACCAACAGCAACAATTAACTTATCGAAGGTTTTTTCGTGGGTACCATCGGCATCCTGATAAGTAACGACTACTTTGTCACCGTCTACTTTACTACCCATAACACGTGTGTTCAGCCGAATTTCCATACCTTGTTTGGTAAACGCACGGTCAGCTTCTCGTGCAACAGCCTTGTCCACCATCGGCAAGAAAGTGTCCTGAGCTTCCAGCAAAACCACACTTGAACCCATTCGACGCCACACACTGCCAAGCTCCAAACCTATGACACCGGCCCCAATAACGCAAATACTCCCGGGTATGGCCTGCCAGTCAAGCGCTCCAGCAGAATCCACTACAATATCGCCTTCTAGTGGTGTTGCAGACAAATTAATCGGTACGGAGCCAGTGGCGATAATGACATTCTTAGCCCCATAAACAGTTTCTTTGCCGTCAAGAGCGGTGACCTTGACGTTTTTCTCAGCCTGCAGTTGACCGCTACCTTGCAGCCAGTCAATGCCATTCTGCTTGAATAACATGGCAATACCGCCGGTTAGCTCCTTAACGATTTTGTCTTTGCGCCCAATCATCTTCGGGACATCAACGGACACTTCACCCACATTGATTCCAAGATCAGAAAAATTATTTTTAGCCGTATCGTATAGTTCTGTGGCCTCAAGCAACGCCTTAGAAGGAATGCAACCGACATTTAAACAGGTGCCTCCAAGCGCCGGTTTTTCCTGCTTGTTTATCCATTTTTCGACACAAGCCGTTTTAAGCCCGAGTTGAGCTGCTCTAATTGCGGCTACATAACCAGCGGGGCCGCCGCCAATCACTATCACATCGTACGCATCAGCCATGGTTGATCCTGGTAATTTAAATGTTAAATCAGTATAGATTGCCACATTATAGCGACCTCACAGGCACAAGCCTGAGAAACCGTGTTCGAAGGTTATTTACGCAATGATATCTATACATCAATAGCGTTCAGCCCATCGAATAACATAACCGGAGAAATGACGCTTCTACTCTCGAAACGCTGCTACCCCATAATGCACGTATAATTATTTCCCATCACAACGTGTTGCTATTATCTAACACGACTAACGTTTAACCAGATCATCAATGAACTCTTTGCAAGTCGCGAAACAGGTTGTCCTCGAGTATTGTGCAGCCTTCGACAAATCATCACCTGATCAGTTGGTCAGCACTATGCAAGATCACACGCATGCTGACTACCACTGGAGAGGTTTACATCCTTTCCATGAAATCGATGGTGCGACAGCGGTTTGTGAGCAATTCTGGCAACCATTGCGCGCATCCTTCACTGGGCTCCAACGTCGCGTAGACGTGTTTCTCGCAGGCGACACGGGCCTCGGCAAACAGGGGTCGGAAGATACAAATAGTGGCATCTGGGTCTGTCAGATGGGACATTTCATGGGATTACTCGATCATCCCTGGTTAAGCATTCCCAGTACTCAGAGAATGACGTTCATCCGTTTTGCCGAATTCCATCGAGTCCTCGACGGACAGATAGCAGAAACCGCTCTATTCTTTGACCTCATTGGAGTGATGCGTCAGGCTGGGCAAAACCCGCTTCCTCCACAGACTGGCAGCTCGTTTATTTACCCCGGTCCAAAAACTCACGATGGCTTGTTGCTTAACCAGCACCCTGCCGAGCAAGGTGTTGCGACTCTGGAATTGATCAATCGCATGATCAGCGATTTGAGTGCCGCAAACGATCACGCATTGAAAACAAACGATAACGCGGTTCCACCGTCAGTTCTTGCCAAGACCTGGCACGATGACATGATTTGGTACGGACCTGAGGGCATTGGGGCTAGCTACACCATCGAACGTTATCAGCATCAACACCAATATCCGTTTCGGTACAACTTGGCCAGCAAAACCTTCAATGGCCACGTCGCACGCTTTGCAGAAGGAAATTATGGATGTTTCTTTGGCTGGCCCAACCTAACCAACACCTCCACAGGCGGATTTCTTGGCCTAACTGGCAGTAGCATACCTGCAGATATGCGAGTCGTGGATGTTTACCGACGAGACGGTGATAAGCTGGCCGAAAATTGGGTCATCATCGATTTACCGCATTGGCTGGCGATGCAAGGACTAGACGTGTTGGCACGTATGCGACAACTACTTGGACTTGAAGCCGTCAGTTAAAAAGTCGAAAAAAAACCGTCGCACCAAGGCGACGGTTCTTAATGCATGAAGCCTGCGGCGTTCATGGGTCACGCGAACAGCTCGGTGGCCCGCTATTCCGGCAAAAGCAAACTAGATATCAAATACGATACGAGCAGGATCTTCCACCAGCTCCTTGATAGTCTTGAGAAATCCTACGGCGCCTTTACCATCAACAACACGATGGTCATAGCTGAGTGCGATATACATCATCGGACGAATAACAACCTCGCCATTAATAGCGACTGGGCGATCCTGAGTCGCATGCATTCCCAGAATAGCGCTCTGAGGTGGGTTGAGAATGGGCGTAGATAACAAGGAACCAAAAACTCCACCATTCGACACAGTAAAGGTTCCACCCGTCATTTCTTCCAGCGAAAGCTTGCCATCGCGTGCTTTGCCCGCGAAATACCCAATAGTCTTTTCGACATCGGCAAGCGACATAAACTCAGTATTGCGCAGTATTGGCACAACTAGTCCTCGATCGGAAGATACAGCAACGCCGATATCGCAGTAACCGTGATAAACAACATCATCACCGTCGATGGAGGCGTTAATATCCGGGTAGCGCTTCAGGGCTTCAGTCGCGGCTTTGATAAAAATCGACATGAAACCCAGTTTCACCTCATGTGATTTTTCAAAGCGATCCTTGTACTGACCACGCAATGCAATGAACTGACTCATGTCCACTTCGTTGAACGTCGTCAACATAGCGGTGGTTTGGGTGGCCGAAAGCAGACGCTCTGCAATTCGAGCACGCATTCTAGACATCGGCACACGCTTTTCGGTGCGCTCGCCATCAGCGACGATAGGCAAGGCTGTAGCTGCAACAGGCGCGGGGACCACCGCTGGTGCTGGAGCAATATTGGTTACCGCCGCTGGCGCAGCTGAGCCACCTGCCACGTGCTTCTCAACATCCTCGTTGGAAATTCGGCCGTTCTTACCCGAACCTTTTACATCTGCAGCGCTTAATCCATGCTTATCGAGAAGCTTTCGTACTGAAGGGCTTGTCTGACCGGGTGCTGAGGCTTCATCTGCTGCGGAGGCGCTGGCGGAGGCGCTGGCGGGTGCATCTGTACTGGATTCAGAACCTGACCCGGAGCCACCTTTTTCAATTGAACCAATAATCTGGTGGCCTGAGACTGTCGTGCCTTCCGGCTCGATAATCTTGCCCAGAATGCCATCTTCGGCAGCCGGGACTTCCATAACCACCTTATCGGTCTCGATGTCCACAAGCACTTCATCTCGCTTAACTGGATCACCTTCCTTCTTGTGCCACGTCACAATCAACGCATCAGCGATTGATTCGGGCAATGTCGGCACTTTGATCTCGGATGTCATGAAGCAGGCCTTTATTTTTGATTCGATTGGTTTAGGGAAGTGTAGGTTAGTGAGTTTGGCTGTTTGGGATTAGACCCAAACACTCTTCCACTAATCGTTTTTGTTCAATCTGATGTTGGCTCATGTACCCGGTAGCAGGCGAGGCCGACGGCGAACGTCCCGCAAACTCAACTTCCTTGACTGTTTTGGGTAAAACCCGCTCTATACGATGACGATTGGAGCGCCAAGCGCCTTGATTGCGCGGCTCTTCTTGACACCAGACAATGGATTTTGCGTTTGGATATTGTTTTACTGCCTCGTGCATTTCATCATAAGGAAACGGGTAGAGCTGTTCCAATCTGACAAGAGCTACGTTTTTAAGCTCTTTCTTGCGCCGCGCTTCCAGTAAGTCGTAGTAAACTTTTCCACTACAAAAAACTAGGCGATCGACAGCTTTTGCATCCAGATCGTCCACTTCAGCCAGAACTGGCTCGAATTTGCCTTCGGCCAGGTCTTCCAGTGTTGACACGGCCAACTTGTGGCGCAGCAGGCTTTTGGGTGACATTACAATCAATGGACGGCGCATTGGCCGCACCATTTGCCGGCGAAGCATGTGATACGCCTGCGCTGGCGTACTAGGCACAATCACCTGCATATTGTCTTCCGCGCACAACTGTAAAAACCGTTCCAGACGCGCTGAAGAATGCTCTGGCCCTTGGCCTTCGTACCCGTGAGGCAGCAACAAAACCAAACCACAGAGACGGCCCCATTTAGTTTCGCCAGAACTGATGAATTGATCGATAAGCACCTGCGCACCGTTAGCGAAATCACCAAACTGAGCTTCCCAAATTACCAGTGTATTCGGATCTGCTGTCGCATAACCGTATTCAAAACCGAGCACAGCCTCCTCAGAGAGCACTGAATCGATAACTAGAAAATTAGCCTTGTCCGTTAATTCGCGAAGCGGTACATAAGCCCCCATTACAGATTGATTGTGCAAGACCGCATGTCGATGAGCAAATGTCCCTCGACCGCAATCCTGCCCCGACAATCTTACCGAATAGCCTTGGTCGAGCAAGGTCGCATAGGCCATGGTTTCACCATAACCCCAATCCAGTGGAAGGGCACCGGCGGACATTTTACGACGATCTTCAACAATTTTCTTAACCCGTGAATGCAAAACAAGTCCATCAGGCAATGTTGTTAACTTGTTGGCCAGAGACTGAACCGTGTTCAGAGCAACAGTGCCGTCGTAAGGTACACGCCAGTCTAGTGAGTTGAACCTAGCCCAATCCACATGTAACTCAGGGGCTTCTGGTAAGCCTTCGATCACATCAGGCGCAACATTGACACCATCGTCAAGCGACTGACGATACGTCTCGACCATTTTGTCTGCATCTTCAGCCGAGATAACGCCTTCGCTAACTAACTTCTGGGCATACAAGGTACGCGTGGTGGGCAACG
Organism: Halioglobus sp.; assembly: GCA_047629055.1. Classification (GTDB taxonomy): domain Bacteria; phylum Pseudomonadota; class Gammaproteobacteria; order Granulosicoccales; family Granulosicoccaceae; genus Granulosicoccus. Next base: position 8,172 of record JBLHWG010000029.1, on the reverse strand, counting down.
CTTTAATAGCCTTGTACATGATCGGCTGAGTCACTGACGGCTCATCCGTTTCGTTATGTCCATGTCGGCGGTAACAGACCATGTCGATAACAACATCTTTGTTGAACGCCATGCGGAAATCCAGCGCCAACTGCGTGACAAAATACACTGCCTCAGGATCATCCCCATTGACGTGCAAAATTGGTGCATTGATCATTTTTGCAACATCCGTTGCGTACAGCGTGGAACGCACATCAGCAACGTTACTTGTGGTGAAGCCGATCTGATTATTCACAATAATATGAACGGTACCTTTCGTAGAAAAGCCACGGGAGTCCGCCATATTGAAAGTTTCCATCACGACGCCCTGGCCAGCAAAAGCAGCGTCACCGTGTATAGCAATAGGGATGACTTTTTCACCGTTCTTGTCACCGTAACGGTCTTGTCGAGAACGTACCGAGCCTTCAACAACAGGCGACACGATTTCCAGATGCGAAGGATTGAACGCTAAAGACAAATGCATATGTCCGTGCGGTGTACGAATATCTGAGCTGAAGCCTTGATGATATTTTACGTCGCCGGAGGACAGGCTTTCGTTGTGTTTGCCTTCAAACTCCTGAAACAAATCGGCAGGGTTCTTACCCAATATATTGACCAGCAGATTGAGTCGCCCACGGTGAGCCATGCCCAACACCATGTCCTTAACACCTACCGCTCCAGCGCGCTTCACAAGCTCGCTCATAACGACAATGAGACTTTCGCCACCTTCGAGAGAAAAGCGTTTTTGTCCTACATATTTGGAACCCAGATGCCGCTCCATACTTTCACCAGCGGTCACTCGCTGAAGCAGCCATTTTTTAATTTCAGCAGCTAACGCAGGGGCCGATGCAACACTTTCGATTCGATGCTGCAACCAATCCTTTTGCGTCGTATGATCGATGTAAGCAAACTCATAGCCGATCGATCCGCAATAGCACTTTTCCAGATGAGAGATGATGTCCTTAAGCGGAGCCCTGTCAATGCCTTCTAAAGACGGGGTTGGAAAAATCGTGTCCAGATCTGAATCGGAAAGTCCGTTTTCACGCAATTGCAGTTCGCGAACCGTGACTGCCGACTGATTATTCAATGGATCGGTCTTGGCAAGTTGATGACCGCGCACCCGGTAGGCGTTAATCAATTGCGTAACATAAATCTGCTTTAGGTCAACATCGCCAGGTGAACTCGATGATGCGCCACTAGCACTGACTCTGACTGCTGGGTTTTTGGCCAACTGTCTGAATTGCTCGCGAATTTCAGAATGAGCTACCTCGCGCGCATTTTGAGCGACCATAGGCAAGCTAGCGAAGTAATTTCGCCACTCTTCATCCACCGCATTCGGATCACGCAAATACAGCTCGTACTGACTTTCTAGCCACGCTGAGTTAGCACCGCCGAGCATGGACGTATCCCACTGCTCCTGCATACCAAGTTTACGGTCGACTGATTTAGGCGTTGCACTCATTAATTAGGTCCTGAGCATGGCGAACCATGTTGGGTTCGCTGGCTTTTGGTGTTACCTGGCTAGGGGTGAGCCGGAATGTTGTCAATGACAACCTGAGTAAATTCGTCGGCGTTAAGTTTACCGCCCAAATCGCGTGTATTGTGACCATTTTCCATACAACCCTATAAACTTAAACGCAATGCGTCACCCAGATCGTAGGGATCTACTTAGTCTGATAGCATACCGAATGCCAAAAGAGACCCATATCTATTCTTCTTCGTCCGTATCATAAGGATCAAAGTCGATATCAGAGTCATCGTCAAGTTTAAATCGTTCGGGATTTGCCCAAAATTGAGCATTCAGCCAATCTGGTGCTTGCTTGTAGTGACTTAGACGAAATTCATACCATCGATTTTCAGCACTGGCTGAGGTGCTCTCAATAACATTGAGTTTGCGAAACCCGAAGGCAAAAAACAAAGTGTCTGGGGCGGCTTTCGAGCTTGTGTAGACAACTAGGCGATTCGGAAATGCTCGCACAGCTTGGCCAATTTGTTGGGAAAGAGTTGCTTCATCAGATCCGACATTTAGCACCGCAACCTGCGTGCTCACATCCACCGGCACATCTAATGTCACAGACCCCAAAGCATCGTCCAACGTGTCAAAGCGCTTTACAACTCGCGGTTCAGCGCGATCCTCTGGCCAGTAAAGATCTGCAGATGAACACCCAATAAGAAATATTTTGCCAGGCTGACTTGCCAGCAAATGATCCACAAGAAGCGTTGGGGACGTCTCGGGTGAGGTCCCCGACCGGGTCTCTGATCTCGAAGTATTACCAGAACTCATTGTCACCTTATCCGTGAGTGGCTTTATATTGCGCCACTTGTTCAGGCGTCGCCTCGGCCTGATGCTTTGACTTCCAGTCGCTATAGGGCATGCCGTACACCCGTCCCCTGGCATCCTCATACTCGATATGGATATCCTTCTCGCCAGCGGCCGTAACATAGTACTTAGACAGGCAATTTCGGCAAAATCCTGCCAGATTCATCAAATCAATGTTTTGCACATCAGTCCGCTTTTGCAGGTGAGCAACTAGGGTACGGAAGGCTGCTGCTTCTAATTCTGTCTGTGTTTGCTCATCCAGAGTCTTGATTTCGGTCATACTCGTTCTTTTCCTTGCTATTTCAGCCTCTATTATACGGCGTCACTTTCGCTTCAGTATATGAACTTCCAGCCATGTCAGGTAATGCACTGCTAGATTTACTGATTATCGCCATACCAGCCACCCTGGCAGGGTTATGGTGGACAGGATCCAAAGCCCGAGAACTGGCTGTCGGTCATGCCAGATTGGCCTGTAGCCAGCGACAGCTTCAATTTCTTGATCAAACCGTTGCCCTGACGCGCATGAAACCTGCACGCGGTACGACAGGTTCAAGCTGCTTGCTACGCGAGTATGGGTTCGAATTCACGGATCAAGGACAATTTAGAGACACGGCATCGATAACCATGCGTGGCCACATTTTACAAAAAGTACACTTTCCGTACACGAGAGACTCGGAAGGCAATCGCATCTATGTGCATTGATTCTGCATGGATTAAGATAGTATATGGGATTGATTTAAATTAACAGTTAGGAAGCCGTATGTCAGATTGTCCGTGTGGTTCAGGTACCCCGCTAGCAGAATGTTGTCAGCCAATTATAAATGGAGACGTGAAAGCCGAACGTGCCGAGTCACTTATCAGAGCTCGTTACACCGCCCACACCTTGGGTGCTATCAACTTCATCATGACCACCCATCACCCGTCCACCCGCACGGACATTGATGAAGCCGCCACTGCCCGATGGGCTAGCGAATCAGAATGGCTGGGGCTGGAAATATTGAATGTTAAAGGCGGCGAAGCTGAAGACAGCTCAGCGCGCATCGAATTTATGGCCCGTTATCGCGATAATGCTCGCCGGCGCCACACCCACCATGAACTCGGAGTATTCGAAAAATATCACGGGCAATGGTATTTTCGGGATGCAGAAGTACCCGACGTGAACCAATTCCGTCGCGAAGCGCCTAAGCAAGGCAGAAACGAGCCTTGCGCCTGCGGTAGCGGCAAAAAATATAAAAAGTGCTGTTCATCAGCCTAACCCCCACACTGTAGAGGAATTCGCATGGACAAACCCTGGTTACAATCTTACCCGCCATCAGCTCCACATGAAATTGATGTCAATGCTTACAACTCGGTCGTAGACATATTTAATGAAGCGACGACGCGCTTCGCGGATAGACCGGCTTTCCACAATATGGGAACGACAATGACGTTTCGTGAGCTGGATGTAAAAACCCAGCACTTCGCCTCGTGGTTACTGCATGAAGCCGGACTCAAGAAAGGCGATCGTATAGCGGTCATGATGCCCAACCTTCTGCAATATCCTGTCGTTGTCTTTGGCGCAATGCGCGCAGGCTTAGTGGTGGTCAATACCAACCCTCTGTACACCGATAGAGAATTGGAACACCAACTAAAAGACTCGGGCGCTAAAGCCATTGTCGTCGTTGAGGCTTTTGCTCACACATTGGCAGATGTCATAGCAAAAACCGACGTAGAAACAGTCGTCACGACACGATTTGGAGATATGTTGAACTTCCCGAAATCGATCCTCGTCAATTTTGTCCTGAAGTATGTGAAAAAAATGATTCCACCATTCTCACTGCCAGGTTCGCATTCATTGAAAGACGTTTTGGCCAAGGGTGCGACCCTGCCGGCCGCTGAAGCCACAATTACCCAGGAAGATCTGGCCTTTCTGCAATACACAGGTGGTACCACTGGGGTTGCCAAAGGAGCAATGCTGTCTCATAGGAATATGGTTGCGAACATCCTGCAAGCGCACGCCTGGGTCAACACCACCGATCAGATAGAAGGTGAAGAGATCATTGTCACTGCTCTACCCCTCTATCACATCTTTGCGTTAACCGCCAATGGTCTGACCTACATGAAGATGGGTGCCATGAACCTGCTGATTACCAATCCGCGCGACATGCCAGGCTTTGTTAAAGAGCTGCAAAAATTTAAATTTACAGCCTTCACGGGTGTCAACACTCTATTCAACGGCTTACTAAATACCCCGGGATTCGACAAACTGGACTTCTCCCACTTGAAACTCACGCTTGGCGGTGGCATGGCAGTTCAAAAAGCCGTTGCCGATCGCTGGAAAGAAGTGACGGGCATTCCGCTTATTGAGGCGTATGGTTTGACTGAAACTAGTCCTGCCGCCTGTATTAATCCAATGAATTCTGTAGGCTTTAACGATTCGATTGGCCTGCCATTACCGTCAACAGAAGGTTCTATACGCGATCCAGACAACAATGCCGTGCCCATCGGTGAATCAGGTGAACTCTGTATTCGCGGCCCCCAGGTTATGGAAGGCTATTGGAACCGGCCGGAAGAAACTGCCAAAACGATTGATTCAGACGGATGGCTGCATACCGGTGATGTAGCGATAATGAACGAAAAAGGATTTTTCAAAATTGTTGACCGACTCAAGGACATGGTTTTAGTCTCGGGCTTCAATGTGTACCCTAACGAAATTGAAGCTGTTATCGCCATGCACCCTGGAGTCCTTGAAGTAGGCTGTATAGGCATACCGGATGCGCATTCGGGCGAAGCGGTTAAAGTGGTCATAGTGAAGAAAGATCCAGGTCTAACCGAGGCCGACATCAAGGCGCACTGCAAAGAAGAGCTGACCGGTTACAAATGTCCAAAAGTAGTGCAGTTTGTCGACGAGCTTCCCAAGACCAATGTTGGGAAAATATTACGTCGCGAATTACGAGAACTGTAGCCAGATCGGTTAACCCGCACTTTGAGGGTTAACCGGTGGTCCCGCGAAATACTTGCGGATTGACCACTAATGCGGATGACGAACAATATCAATGGGCGCGCCAGGTCGGCTGTGTATATCAGCACAATACACACGTCGATCTCGTTGATCACGCATTTCAAAATAGCGAGTTAAGGTCTCAGTAACCACCGGAAAAGCCAACTCTTTCCAAGGAATCTCGGATTGATCGAACAGTTCGACTTCCAGAGTCTCCTCATTCGCCTTCGCATAGCCACTTTTTAATTGTCCAAAAAACATCAGGTACACCTGGCTAATGCGCGGTAGGTTATACACCGCAAATAAACGAAGTTCTTCGCATTCAGCAGTTGCCTCTTCATAGGCTTCACGCGCAGCCCCGTCCACCGTACTTTCTTCGTTTTCCATAAATCCTGCAGGTAACGTCCAGTAACCATGCCTGGGCTCAATCCCTCTTTTACACAGCAGTACTTTTCCTTGCCACTCAAGTAAACAACCCACGACGTTCTTGGGATTTTCGTAGTGAATGAATTCGCAGGAGATACACACCTTGCGCAGGCGATTATCACCTTCAGGCATTTGCGCTTTCACGGGGCTACCGCACTGGGTACAAAATCCGTCTGTCATGGTGAAGATGAGTCTGTTGTTAACATGGCCCGCACATCGGCGGGGATGGGAATAGATTTTCCAGCAACGGTATCAATCCAGACCACTTTGGCACTGCCTCGAGTAAAAAGTACATCGTCAACTGTCAATAGATAAGAGCTGATAAACGAACTTCTGCCCAAAGAATGCCCAAACATTTGTACGTTGATGTGCATCGGATAGGTTACTGGTTTCAGATACTCCGCATGATTATCAACAATGACGATACCTTGGCCCTCTGAATGAACCGAAGAAAAGTCTGCCTGATCGTACCATTCCATGCGAATCTGTTCGAAATAGCGAAAATACATCACGTTATTAACGTGCCCCATCGCATCCATATCCCCCCAACGAATGGAGAAGTCAGATTGATGCAGGAGTTTTCCTTCTGAATTAGTCATATTGTCTAGGGTATCCGAGCGAGCAAAATTGCGCGCACTCTCTTATCTATGCTGGATTATCGCCGCTCACCACGAAGCTGTTGAACGCTCTCTTGCAAAACGGACAACTCTACCGTGCCAGCCGCTGTAGGTGTTCCTACATTCAAACCTATTCGTGCAAAGACACGTCGTGGTAACTTGAAAAACGCTGGCCCACCTTTACGACTAAACAAGCTACCCCACAATCCTTGCAATGCAATGGGAATCACTGGGACAGGTTTTGCCTCGAGCACCCTTATGATGCCAGGCTTGAACGGGTTCATTTCTCCGTCACGTGTAATTTCCCCTTCCGGAAAAATACACAACAAATCACCATCCTCAAGCGCTTGTTCCATTTCCTTAAACGCTTGATCGTACATGGCCTTGTTTTCACGCTGGCCGGCGATCGGAATAGCCCGAGCTGTTCTGAAGATAAAGTTGAGTACCGGAATTTGAAATATTTTGTAGTACATGACAAAGCGTATTCGCCGCTTTATGCAGCCCGCTAGAATAAGTGCATCGACAAAACTCACATGATTGGCTGCCACTATTACGGCTCCTGTCTCTGGAATATTATCCATGCCTTGTTTTTGCACTCTGTACAGGGTGTGTACTAACAGCCAGATTAAAAACCGCATAAAAAATTCTGGCACTTGCCGGAAAATGTACAAAGCCACCAAGGCGTTCATCACCGCCATAGCGAGGAATATTTGAGGCACCGTAGCCCCAAAGCCGAGCAAGATCAGCACAACCACGGCAGATAAAACCATGAACAATGCGTTGATCACGTTGTTGCACGCAATAGCCCGTGACAACCTTTCAGGCGCACTGCGTTGCTGAATTAGAGAGTACAAAGGGACAATATAAAACCCGCCAAACAATCCGATGAGAAAAATATCCAACAATATTCGCCAAACACCCACAGCCGTCACAAACGCTGTGATGCCTAATTCGGTTCCCAGTGGTAGCTCCGGTGTGGCCATATACAGATCCAGACCAAACAGCGTGATACCGATCGCGCCAAACGGTACAAGACCGATTTCAACTCGCCCATGGGACAAGCGTTCGCACAAAATGGAGCCCGTCGCGATTCCAACCGAAAAACTACCTAACAAGAGTGTAAAAACATCAACGTTTCCGCCAAGAATATCTCTGGCAAACACCGGAAACTGAGCAAGGTAGGTTGCGCCCAGAAACCAGAACCAGGAAATTGCGAGAATCGACTGAAAAATAACTTTGTGTCTTGCAGTTTCTCGAACCAGCTTGCCAGTTTCGGTAACAGGATTGAATCTCACCGTTAGGGTTGGATCACTAGCAGGTGAGTGGGGGATGGCACGACTCGCAACGTAACCAATTCCAGCTACAACCAGCAATACAATGGAGACCGGCAGTACACTGCCTGTATCTGAGCTTGCGATAAGTTGTGTACCTGCAATTGTACCGAGCAGAATAGCCAGAAACGTACCTAGCTCAACTAAACCGTTGCCACCCGTCAATTCTGAGGAGTTCAGATGCTGCGGCAAGATCCCATATTTAATCGGGCCAAAAAATGTTGACTGCGTGCCCATAAGAAATAGCACACCGATGAGCAATGGCATACTTTGCGAATAAAAGGCAATTACTGCGCAAATCATGATGCCAAATTCAGCTAGCTTGATTCGTCTGATTAACGCAGATTTTTCGTACTTGTCAGCGATTTGACCACACAACGCAGAAAACAGAAAAAACGGCAATATAAATAGCCCTGCGGCAATATTGATCATCAAACCGTCATCCATTGATGATGATTTAATCGCAGCAAAAGCAATCAA